>DATFUK010000641.1:0-6865 GCA_035260865.1 Candidatus Methylomirabilota bacterium
CACCATGATCGAGCGCCGGCCGTTCGGACGCACCGGGCACCAGTCCACCGTCACGATCTTCGGCGCCGCCGCGCTGGCGCGCGCCAGCCAGGACGAGGCCGACCGGGCGCTCGAGGTCCTGCTCGCCCACGGGGTGAATCATATCGACACCGCCGCCCGCTACGGCGACTCCGAGCTGCGCATCGGGCCGTGGATGGCGCGGCACCGGAAGGACTTCTTCCTCGCCACCAAGACCGGCTCGCGCGGGGCCCGCGCCGCGCGCGAGGATCTCCAGCGCTCGCTCGAGCGGCTCCGGGTGGACCACGTGGATCTCATCCAGATCCACTCCCTGGGCCATCCCGACGACTGGGACCAGGTCATGGGCCCGGACGGCGCGCTCGAGGCGCTGGTGGAAGCCCGGGCGCAGGGGCTCACCCGCGCCATCGGGGTCACCGGCCACGGCTGGAGCATCCCGGCCATGCACCGCCGGAGCCTCGCCCGCTTCGACTTCGACTCGATCCTCCTCCCCTACAACTTCTTCATGGTCCAGAACGACCGCTACCGCGAGGCCTTCGGCGAGGTCGCCGCGATCTGCCGGGAGCGCACCGTGGCGGTGCAGACCATCAAGGGCATCGCGCGCGGGCCGTGGGCCACCGCCGACCGGAGCCACGCCACGTGGTACCAGCCCCTGGAGCGGCAGGAGGACATCGACCGCGCGGTGCATTGGGTGCTGGGCCGCCCCGAGGTCTTCCTCAACACCGCGGGCGACCTGGCCCTGCTGCCGCGCGTGCTCGACGCGGCCGCCCGCTTCACCCGCCGCCCCCCGGACGAGGAGATGGCGGCCATGCACGACGCCACGCGGGTGTCGTCGCTCTTCGGCCTGCCCACGTGAGCGTGGGCGGGGCCCCGCGGTAACCGGCGCCCCTCGCGGTGGAGAGCTGGGAGCGCAACGTCTGGGCCCTCGCCCTCGTCGTCTTCATCGCGTTCGTCGGCTTCCAGTTCTTCTCGCCGTTCCTGCCGCTCTACGTGATGGAGCTGGGCGTCGCCGAGCCCACCCGGGTCGCCCTCTGGTCCGGCGTGCTGACCGCGGTGACCCCGGCGGTCTCGGGCCTCCTGGGCCCGCTCTGGGGCCGCTTCGCGGATCGCGTGGGCCGCAAGATGATGATGATCCGCTCGCTCGCCGGCTTCGTGATCATCGTGGCCGCGATGGGCCTGGTGACCTCGGTGACGCAGCTCCTGATCCTGCGCGTGCTCCAGGGCGTCATCGCGGGCTTCTCGGTCTTCGCGATGGCCCTGGCGAGCGTGTCGTGCCCGAAGGACAAGGTGCCGGTGGCCATCGGGCGCGTGCAGGGCGCGCAGCTCCTGAGCGTGGCGATCGGGCCGGCCGCGGGCGGGTACGTGGCCTCCCACTTCGGGCTGCGCTACGCCTTCTTCGTCACCGCGGGGATGTGCGCGATCTCCCTCGTCGGGCTGATCCTGCTCTTCGACGAGGGCCGCCCGCGCGCCGCCGACGGCGCCGCCGCGAGCCCCCGCGAGAGCGGCTTCTCGCTGCGCGACGTGCTCGGCCTGCGCGGGTTTCCGCTCGTGCTGCTCCTGCTCTTCATCAGCCAGTTCATCGATCGCGGGCTCTCGCTGCTGGTGCCGCTCAAGGTGGCGGCCCTGCCCGACGTGACCCGCATCGCCGCGACCTCGGGTGAGATCATCTCGCTCGCCGCCATCTGCGCCACCGGCTCGGCCCTGGCCGCGGGCCGGCTCGCCCAGCGCTGGCCCGCCGAGCGGCTCCTGCTGGTCGGCCTGCTCCTGGGCGGGCTGCCGTGCGCGCTCATGGCCCTGGCGCCCGGCTGGCAGAGCCTCATGCTCCTGCGCTGCCTCACCGGCTTCTGCCTGGGCGGGGCGCTGACCCTCGCCTACTCGCTCGGCGGGACGCTGGTACCGGGCGAGCGGCGTGGCGCCGCCTTCGGCTGGCTCGCGCTGAGCGTGCAGGTGGGCACCGCGGCGAGCCCGCTGGTCAGCGGCGGCCTGGCCGCGCTGAGCCTCTCCGGCGCCTTCATGCTGGACGGCACGCTCGCCTGGGCGGGCGCCGCGGTCCTCCTGCTCGGCGCGCGCCGCCTCCGCCGCGGCGCCGCGTCGTAGGGCGCCGGCCGCTCAGCGAGCGCGTGACGGCCGACCGAGCGCTTGACGAGGCACGTCTTGACGACGCGGGCCGGATTGCCTACTGTCGCCGCACCACCTGAATCGCCCCGGGGAGGACACGCCATGCCGCTCGATCCGCAGGCCCAGACCGTCGTGGAGACGATCGCCGCGCTGAACCTCAAGCCGATCTACCAATCCACCCCCGACGAGGCGCGCGAGGCCATGCGCACGCGCACCGTCGGGCTCGGTCCGGTGGAGGACGTGCCCGCGGTGGCGGACCACCGCGTGCCGGTGACCGGCGGCGAGATCACGGTGCGGGTCTACAGCCCCGCCGGCCACGGGCCGCATCCGGTCCTGGTCTTCTACCACGGCGGCGGCTGGGTGATCGGCGACCTCTACACCCACGACGGCATCTGCCGGTCCCTCGTCAACGCGGCCGGCTGCGCGGTGGCGTCGGTGGATTACCGGCTGGCCCCGGAGTTCAAGTACCCGACCCCGGTGGACGACTCCTACGCGGGGCTCCAGTGGGTCGCGGCCAACGGCGCGAAGCTCGGGCTCGATCCGGCCCGGATGGCGGTGGGCGGCGACAGCGCGGGCGGCAACCTCGCCGCGGTCATGGCGCTGCTGGCGCGCGATCGGCACGGCCCGCGGCTCGCGCTGCAGCTGCTGATCTACCCGGTGACGAACCACGCCTTCGACACCCCGTCCTACCGCGAGAACGCCACCGGCTTTCTGCTGACCGCCGAGGACATGCGCTGGTTCTGGCGCCACTACCTGGCCCGCGAGGAGCAGGGCCGCGAGCCGAGCGCCTCCCCGCTGCTGGCCAAGAGCCTGGCCGACCTGCCGCCCGCGCTGGTGATCACCGCGGGCTGCGATCCGCTGCGCGACGAGGGAGAAGCCTACGCGAAGCGGCTGCGCGAGGCCGGCGTATCGGTGACGACGACACAGTACCCCGGCATGTTCCACGGCTTCGTGCGGATGACGCGCATCCTCGATCAGTCGCGCGCGCTGCTGGGCGAGATGGCGGGGGCGCTGCGGAAGGCGCTCGGCTAGGCCAGCACGAACGGGACGCCCGCCGCCGCGACGACGCCGCGGAGCTGCGTCAGCAGGTCGTCGGGGACCGGCACGCCCTGCTCGAGCCGCTCCGCGCGCGTGAGCCGCTCCGGGTCGCCCGCCACCATCACCGGCTGCTTCGAGTCCACCCGCTTGGCCCCGTGCAGCACGTCGATCACGTCGTCGAGATCGGCCTCGAAGTCGCCCGCGTCGCGGAATGCCCCCGGATCGATGGCCATGAAGAAGTGGCCGATGTTGTGCGGGTCGGAGTCCTTCTGGGTCTTGTTGCGCAGCGGCGAGAACGACGCGCCCGCGAGCGTGCCACCCAGGATGTGCACCAGCACCGCCAGCCCGTAGCCCTTGTGCCCGCCCAGGTCGCGGCTGCCGCCGAGCGGGGTGATGCCCCCGTCGGGGCGCTCGAAGACGTGCTGGAAGGCGGTCGCCTCGTCGGTGACCGGCCGCCCGTCGCCGTCCACCACCCAGCCCGACGGTACCGGCTTGTGGTTGAGCTTGTAGACCTTCACCTTGCCCGCCGCGACGGTGGTCGTGGCCATGTCGAGCTCGAAGGAGGCGTTCTTCCTCGCGGGCGCCGCGAAGGCGAGCGGGTTGGTCCCCATGATCGGCTCCGCCGCGAAGGTCGGCACCAGCGTGACGCCGCGGGTGGCCGAGGTGACCATGCCGATCACGCCGCGATCGGACGCGATCTTCGCGTAGCAGCCGGCCGCCCCGAAGTGGTGCGAGTTGAACACGGAGACGACCGCCACCCCGGTGATCAGGCACTTGTCCACCGCGAGGTTCATCGCGTGCACCGACACCGGGTGGCCGAGCGAGCGGTCCGCGTCGATCCGGGCCATCGACGGCATGTCGCGCACCGTCTTCCACTGCGGGCGCATGTTGAGCCGGCCGGCGCGGAACTCCTTGTCGTAGGTCGGCAGCATCGAGATGCCGTGCGAGTCCACCCCGCGGAGATCGGTCTCCACCATCATCTGCGCGGTGGTGGCGGCGTGCGCGGCCGACATGCCCCACGCGGTGAACACGGACTCGAGCTGCTGCTGGATCTGGCGAGCGGGGACGCGCATGGTCAATCCTTTGAGGGGCCGCTCCAGGCCAGCCACGCCAGGGCCGCCGCGACCGCGGCGAAGGTGACGGGCCCGAAGGGGGCCGGATGATCGAGGAAGAGGAGCAGCGCCGCGACGACGATCAGCCCGACCGGGCCCCGCGGCGCGCCCGCCCGCTTCAGCGTGAAGGCGACCGCGCCGGCGCCCACGGTCCAGGCCCCGGTTCCCGATACGAACAGGACGCCGGTGATCGGGCTGTTGAACAGGCCCTTGACCGCGAGGAGGACGCCCGCCTGCTCGGCCGCGCCGAGGCCGCGCGCCGACCGGACGACCGTCCCGGTGGCCAGCCCGGCGAAGGTGTCGAAGCCGGCATAGAGGACACCGAAGATGCCGAGCATCACGCGCGCGAGGCGGGCACTCGTCGAGTCGAAGCCGGAGATCGGCTGGATCAGGGCGAGCGCCGACAGGGGAAACAGCACGAGCAGCGCCAGGTGGACGGCGAGCCAGACGTCGTTGCGGGCGACCAGTGGCGCGAGGCCGGTGACACCGGCGGCATGCCACGGATCGATGATCGGATGGGCGAGCACGACGAGGCTGGTGGCCAGCGGCGGGAGCACCCAGATCCAGGACACTTTCGAGATCACGGGCGGGGTCACGGGCGGTCGGCGTCGGTCACGGCGCGGCGGCGACGCGGCGGCGGACCTCGGGGAGGACCTCGCGGCCGAGCAGCTCGATGCCCGCGAGCACGTCGGCCTGCGGCATGCCCGGCCAGCTCACCCGCATGGTGAGGTGCGTGGCGCCGGCCGCGTGCTGGGCGAGCAGCATCTCGGTCACCTGGGCGGGTGAGCCGATCGCGAAGCGGTTGGCGGCCAGGCGGCGGAGCTGCTCCTCGGGCCGCGCGCCGGGATCGATCGAGACGCCCTCGAGGCCCCAGGAGAGATAGGCCGCGTACTTCTCGAGCAGGTACGGGGCGGCGCGGCGGATCGCGATGTCCTCGTCGGGGGCACAGACCACCTCGAGCAGCCGGCAGATCTGCGGCGCGGCGGTCACGCCCTCCCGGGCGCGGGCCGCGGTGAAGGCCTGCGCCTGCGCCGCGAACTCGTCGACGCGGGGCACCGGCACCACGAGCCAGCCGTCCGCGATGCGGGCCGCGCGCGCGATGCCCGCGGGCACCTGCGAGCCCACCAGGATGGGCGGGCGCGGGCGCTGGACCGGGCGCGGCCGGATCGTCACGTTCTCGAAGGTCCAGTGGCGCCCGCGGTGCGTGACCTTGTCCTCGGTCCAGAGCCGCCGGATGATCTCCACGCCCTCGGCGAGCCGGCTCACCCGCTCCGTCATCGGCACGCCGAAGATCGCGAACTCCTCCGGGCGGTAGCCGAGCCCCACGCCGAGCAGGAAGCGTCCGCCGGTGATCACGTCGAGGAAGGCGCCGATCTCGGCGATCTCGATCGGGTTGTGCAGCGGTAGCAGCACCAGGTTGGTCCCGATGGAGAGCCCGGGCGCCTCCGCGGCCAGGCGCTGCAGCATCGGCAGCAGCGGGAAATAGTGGAACCCCGGCGTGGCGTGGTGCTCCCCGCCCCAGAGCGAGTCGAACCCGAGGGCGCGGATCAGCTGCGCCTGCTCCACCGTCTCGGCGAACCGTCGCGCCGGATCGTCGGCCGCCGGATGCTGCGCGTTGAGATAAACCCCTAGCTTCATCGCGAAGATGGGGTCAGGTCTTGAATTACGACATTTGCTCCGCGGTTGGTCACCGCCACGGGCGCGGAAATGTCGTAATTCAAGACCTGACCCCGGTTCTTAGCCGGGCGCGGCGCCCTGGGTGGCGGTGTAGACCGCGTAGAGGGACTGGCTGGCCGCCATGAACAGGCGGTTGCGCTTGGGACCGCCGAAGCAAACGTTGCCGCAAATCTCGGGCAGCCGGAGGCGCCCGATGAGCTGGCCCTGCGGTGTCCACACGGTCACGCCGCTGTAGCCCACGCTGCGGCCCGCGTTGCTCGAGCACCAGAGGTTGCCGTCCACGTCGGCGCGCACGCCGTCGGGCCCGCACTTCACGCCGTCCACCATGAAGGCGCTGAAGAGCTTGCCGTTGCTCAGCTTGTTGTCCGCGCCCACGTCGAACACGTACATGTCGCCCTTGCCGCCCGCGTGGGTGTCGCCCGGCCCCTTGCCGGTGCTGACCACGTAGAGCTTCTTGTAGTCGGGCGAGAAGCAGAGCCCGTTGGGATCCGGCACGAGGTCTTCGCCCGCCACCTGGGTGAGCGTGCCGCTCTTGTCGACGCGGTACACCGCGGTGGGCAGCTCACGCTTGTAGCTGCCGAGCTCGAGCGGCTGCCCGAGCTTCGGGTTGAGCCGGCCGGCCATGTTGGCGGGCCCGCCCGGCGCGTCCACCGTGCCCTCGTAGAGCTGCGCGCCGTAGGGCGGGTCGGTGAACCAGTAGCTGCCGTCCGGATGCGGCACGACGTCGTTGGGCGAGTTGAGGCGCTTGCCGTTGAACATCCCCGCGATCAGGCTCACCGAGCCGTCCAGCTCGTAGCGCACCACCCGCCGGGTCACGTGCTCGCAGGAGAGCTGGCGGCCCTGGAAGTCGAAGGTGTTGCCGTTGCTGTTGTTCGACGGCATGCGGAACACGCTGACGTGGCCGT
>DATFUK010000642.1:0-5563 GCA_035260865.1 Candidatus Methylomirabilota bacterium
CCGGAGGTCACCCGCCGTCTGGCTTTGCCTCGATCATTGACCGACGCGGCCGGCCTCGAGCGCTTCGGATTCCACGGGCTATCCTACGAGTACGTGCTGGAGCACCTAGGCTCGGCCGGCCGGGGCCGGGTGGTGATCGCGCACCTGGGCAACGGGGCGAGCCTGGCCGCGATCCGGGCGGGCCAGGCGGTCGACACGAGCATGGGGCTGACGCCGGCCGGCGGGTTCATGATGGGCACGCGCTCCGGCGATCTCGATCCGGGCGTTCTGCTCTACCTGATGCGCGAGAAGGGCTACGACGCGGAGCGCCTCGACCGGCTGGTGAACAAGGAGTCGGGCCTGCTCGGCGTGTCCGGCACGAGCGCGGACATGAAGACGCTGCTGGAGCGACGGGCGAGTGACGAGGCCGCCGCGCTCGCGGTGACGATGTTCTGCTACCAGGTGCGGAAAGAGGTCGGGGCCTTCGCGGCCGCGATGGGAGGGCTCGACACGCTGGTGTTCACGGGCGGCATCGGGGAGCGCGCGACGGCGGTGCGCGCGGAGATCTGCCGCGGGCTCGGCCATCTGGGCGTCCGCCTCGATCCGGCCCGGAACGCGGACCACGCGGATCCGCTGAGCGGCCCGGGCGGGTGCGCGGTGCGCGTGGTGGCCACCCGGGAGGACATGATGATCGCGCGGCACAGCCGAGCGGTCCTGTTCGCAGGACGGGGAGAGGAGACACGGTGATTAGCCAGAGCGAGGCGTGGGCCCGCGCTGCAGAAGCATCACGGACGGATGCGGGACCGACGCCCTCACCCCGGCCGTCCTCGGCCGCCTCGTCGCGCTCTACGAGCACCAGGTGCTCGTGCAGGGTTCCATCTGGCGCATCAACTCGTTCGACCAGTGGGGCGTGGAGCTGGGCAAGGCGCTCACTGGCCGGATCGCGCCGGAGCTCGAGAGCGGGGACGAGCCCGCGCTCCGGCACGACGGCTCCACCAACGCGCTGATCCGCCGCTGCCGCCGCCTGCGCGACGCCGGCTGATCCGCGCGCGCTTGCGGAGGGTGGGGGCGTGTGCCACGATCCGCCCGGCTCCCGGAACCCTGGCTTCTGCCCTCAACGCCGAGAGGAGACCACCGCCATGCGTTGTCCACCCCGCGCTCCCGTGACGTCCTTCTTCCTGCTCGTCCTGCTCGCGCTGCCGGGCTGTCTCGTCTCGGCGGCCCGCGCCGACCTGATGGTGGTCGGCAACGATCAGAAGGTGGTCTTCGACGCGGAGGGCAATCGGTCCCTCGTGGCGTCCGGCAAGGACACCATCGTGATCGTGGACATGGCCGGCACCACGATCACCGACACCGGCAAGAAGCTCAAGCTCCCCGGCCAGCCCGCCTCCATGCGCGGGCGGGCCCGCTAGGAGGCCGGCGATGGATCTCTCGCGCCGGGGCTTCATCAAGCTGTCCGCGAGCGCGGCCGCGGCGGGCGGGGCGCTCGCCGGCCACGGGGAGGCGCAGGGCGCTGCGCCGGTCCTGGTCGCCCAGGCGGGCGCGCCCCTGCCGCTGGGCTTCAATCCTGCCGATCCCGGCCTCAAGTACGAGCTGGTGATCGCCAACGGCGACGTGGTGGATCCGGTGCAGAAGACGCGCGCGAAGCGCGACATCGGCATCCGCTTCGGCCAGATCGCGGCGGTGGCCGCGAGCATCCCGCCCGACCGGGCGGTGCAGCGCATCGACGCGGCGGGCAAGCTGGTGACCCCGGGGCTGATCGACCTGCACACCCACCTGTGCCCGCACCTCGGCATCGGGCTGCCCGCCGACGAGCTGGTGCCGATCACCGCGACCACCACCGCGGTGTCGGCGGGCGACGCGGGCGCGTACACCTTCGGCAACTTCCGCCACGGGGTCGTTCCCCAGTCGCGCACGCGCCTGTTCGGGTTCGTGCACATCGCCTCCATCGGGCTCGCGGGCGGGCTCGCCCCGGGCGAGATGCTCAACATCGACTACGCCAACGTGGAGGCCTGCGCCAAGACGGTGGCCGAGAACGCCGACCTCACCCTGGGCGTCAAGGTGCGCATCACCGACTCGGTGGTGGGACAGAACGGCCTCGAGCCGCTGCGGCGCGCCATCCGGGCGGCCGAGATGGCGGGCAAGCAGTTCCGGGTGATGTGCCACATCGGCTCGGCGCCCGGCAGTCTCTCCGATCTGCTCGATCTGCTGCGGCCCGGCGACGTGCTCACCCACGCCTACAGCGGCGCCGGGAACAACACGGTACAGAACGGGCGCGTGATCCCCGCGGCCCTGGCCGCCAAGCAGCGCGGCGTCATCATCGACGTCGGGCACGGCGGCGGCAGCTTCGACTACACGGTCTGCGAGCCGGCCATGCAGCAGGGCTTCGGCCCCGACACGATCTCGAGCGACATCCACGCGGTCTCGATCAACAGCCCCGGGTATCCCACGCTGCCCTGGGTGATGTCGAAGTTCCTCGGGATGGGCATGCCGCTCGAGGAGGTGGTGGCCCGGGCCACCTCCGAGCCCGGCCGGATCATCGGCAAGGTGCCGGGGCTGGGCACCCTGGCGGTGGGGGCCCCCGCCGACCTGGCCATCTTCGACCTGGTGGACGGGCCGGTCGACTTCGTGGACACCCGGAACAACCGGCGGGCGGGCACCCGGAAGCTGGTGCCGGTCCTGACCGTCCGGGCCGGGCGGCCCTACGGCCGGCCGCCGCTGCCGATCCCCTTCCTTTATTAGGGGGTACTGGGCTATCGGGGGGTCTTGGGCCTTGTGTTATCCTTCCTTGGCCTGATCCTCCCCGCGCCGAGATACCCGCGACCCGTCGTGCGAGAGTGGCGGAACTGGCAGACGCGCTGGACTTAGGATCCAGAGGGGCAACCCGTGGGGGTTCAACTCCCCCCTCTCGCACCAGAACCCTGGGAGTCGCCAAGAAGGTGGAACGGCCATGAAGGTGGACGTCGAAGAGCTGGCAGGGTGCAAGCGGCGCCTGCAGGTCGAGGAAACCCCCGAGGTCGTCTCGAAGGCCTGGGAGCAGGCCTTCGATCGCGTGCAGCGCGAGGCGAAGCTGCCCGGGTTCCGCAAGGGCAAGGTCCCGCGGAGCATGATCAAGCTGCACTTCGCGGACGACGTGCGCCAGGAGGTGGCCCGCCACCTGATCCCCGACGTCTATCGCCAGGCCCTCGCCGAGACGCGCATCGAGCCGGTCGAGGAGCCCGATCTCCAGGAGGTCACGCTCGAGGAGAACGCGGCGCTCAAGTTCGCCGCGGTGGTCGAGGTCAAGCCGGTCATCTCCCTGGGGGCCTACACCGGCCTCGCGGTCGAGGACACGCCCAAGCCGTTCGCGGAGACCGAGGTGGACGAGGCGCTCGGCACGCTGCAGGAGCAGCACGCGGAGTACCGCTCCGTCGAGCGGGCCGCCGATCCCGGCGACCTGGTGATCGTGGACTACACGCTCACCCCCGAGGGGCAGGAGCCCCGGTCCGAGACCGGCTACGGCTTCGTCATCGGCGGCGGCAGCGTGCTGCCCGAGATGGAGGAGGCGGTGATCGGCCTGGCCGCGGGGGGCTCGCGCCAGACGCGGGTGCGCTTCGGCGACGACCATCGCAACGAGGCGCTGCGGGGCAAGTCGGCCGAGGCCAGCGTGAAGGTCACCGAGGTGAAGGAGAAGGTCCTGCCCGCGCTCGACGACGAGTTCGCCAAGACGGTGGGGGGCAACTTCGAGACGCTGGACGCGCTGCGGACCGAGGTCCGCACCGGGCTCACCGCGCGGCGCGACGCGGACAACCGGCGCGCGCTGGAGACCGCGGTGCTCGACGCGGTGATGGCCGGGCACACCTTCGAGGTGCCGGAGGCGCTCATCCTGCGCCAGGTCGGGCACCAGATCGAGCACGCCCGGGAGCATATGCGCCGGCAGGGGGTGGACCCGGACAAGGTGCCGTGGGACTACAAGAAGCTCCTGGAGGACCTGCGTCCCGGCGCCGAGAAGGCGGTCAAGCGTGCCCTGCTCATCGAGGCCATCGCGGAGAAGGAGGGCCTCGCCGCGGCCGACGCGGACGTGGACGCCGAGGTCGAGCGCATGGCCCAGGCCAGCCAGCGACCCGCGCCCGCGGTCCGGCGGATGCTCGAGCAGAGCGGAGACCTGGAGGGGATCCGGCACTCCCTGGGCGAGCGCCGGACCATCGATTTCCTCATCGAAAAGAATCAGGCAAAGACCGCCTGAGGTACACTACGAATATGGCAAGGAGGCGCCCGATGGGATTGGTCCCGATGGTGGTGGAGCAGACCCCGCGCGGCGAGCGGGCGTTCGACATCTTTTCCCGGCTCCTCAAGGAGCGGATCATCTTCCTCCCGACCTATATCGAGGACGAGATCGCCAACCTGGTCATCGCCCAGATGCTGTTCCTGGAAGCCGAGGACCCGGACAAGGACATCTACCTCTACGTCAATTCGCCCGGCGGCTCGGTGACCGCGGGCATGGCCATCTATGACACGATGCAGTACGTGAAGCCGGCCATCTCGACCATCTGCATGGGCCAGGCCGCCTCGATGGGCGCGCTGCTGCTGGCCGCGGGCGGGAAGGGCAAGCGCTTCGCGCTGCCCCACGCGCGCATCATGATCCACCAGCCGCTGGGCGGCGTGCAGGGCCAGGCCACCGACATCGACATCCAGGCCAAGGAGATCCTCCGGATGCGCGAGGAGCTGAACCGCATCCTGGTGCACCACACCGGCCAGTCCATGGAGAAGATCCAGAAGGACACGGATCGCGATTTCTTCATGACCGCGGAGCAGGCCAAGGAATACCGGATCGTGGACGAGGTCATCTCCTCCAAGCCGACCACGCGGCCCGTCTCCGAAGTGGTCGTCACCACCAAGTAAGGACCCGCCATGGCCCGTACGCGGGAAGGCGGCGGCGCACTCAAGTGCTCGTTCTGCGGCAAGAGCCAGAACGACGTCCGCAAGCTGATCGCGGGGCCGACCGTCTACATCTGCGATGAGTGCATCGAGCTCTGCAACGACATCATCGCGGAGGAGTGGGAAGAGGAGAAGAGCCGGGAGCTGCGGAGCCTCCCCAAGCCCGCCGAGATCAAGAACGTGCTCGACCAGTACGTGGTCGGTCAGGAGCGGGCCAAGAAGGTCCTCGCGGTGGCGGTGCACAACCACTACAAGCGGATCGAGGCGGGCACCGAGGCGGGGGACGTGGAGCTGCAGAAGGCCAACATCCTCCTGATCGGACCCACCGGTTCCGGCAAGACCCTCCTCGCCCAGACCCTCGCCAAGATGCTCCACGTGCCGTTCACCATCGCCGACGCCACCACCCTCACCGAGGCCGGCTACGTGGGCGAGGACGTGGAGAACATCATCCTCCGGCTGCTGCAGGCCGCCGACTACGACGTCGAGCGCGCCCAGCGCGGCATCGTCTACATCGACGAGATCGACAAGATCGCGCGCAAGTCGGAGAACCCGTCCATCACCCGAGACGTCTCCGGCGAGGGCGTCCAGCAGGCCCTGCTCAAGATCCTGGAGGGCACGGTGGCCAACGTGCCGCCGCAGGGCGGGCGCAAGCATCCCCACCAGGAGT
>DATFUK010000643.1:0-17702 GCA_035260865.1 Candidatus Methylomirabilota bacterium
CCCGTCCACGTCGGTCAGGAGCACGAGCAGGTCGGCGTCGATGAGGTGCGCGACGAGGGCGGCGAGATTGTCGTTGTCGCCCACCTTGATCTCGTCCACCGCCACCGTGTCGTTCTCGTTGACCACCGGCAGCACCCCGTAGTCGAGCAGGGCGAGGAGGGTGTTGCGGGCGTTGAGGTAGCGGGAGCGATCGCTGATGTCCTGGCCGGTGAGCAGGACCTGGCCCACCGGGATGCCGTGCTTCTTGAACGCCTGCTCGTACTCCCACATCAGCGCGGACTGTCCGACCGCCGCCGCGGCCTGCTTCTCCGGGATCGACTGGGGCCGCCCCTTGAGGCCGAGACGCGCCACCCCGGTGGCGATGGCCCCGGAGGACACGAGGGCGACCTCGCGCTTGTCCTGGACGAGCGCGGCCAGGTCGCCGGCCAGGCGCCCGATCGTCTCGCTCGACGGGCCTTCCCCCGGCGTGGTGACGAGCCCGCTGCCGACCTTCACCACGACGCGACGGGCGCGGATCAGCGCGCGGCGGGCATCCATGGCTCGCTCGCGAGGCGCCGGGCCATCTCGTGGACCAGCGCGGGCAGGCCTTCCCCGGTCACCGCGGAGATGGCGTGAAAGGCCAGGCCGTGCTGCGCGCAGAAGCGCTCCACCGTGGCGCGCGCCGCCTCGGTGCCCGGTAGCTCCACCTTGTTCACGGTCACGATCTGGGGGCGCGCGGCCAGCTCCTCCGAATACGCGCGTAGCTCGTCCTGGATCGCCTGGTAGTCGGCGAGCGGATCGCGGCCGGTGGACGGATCGAGGTCGATCAGGTGCACGAGCACCCGCGTGCGCTCGGTGTGGCGCAGGAAGCGGTGCCCGAGCCCCTTGCCCTCGGCCGCCCCGGGAATCAGGCCGGGGAGATCCGCGATGACGAAGCTCTGATCCTCCCCCGCCCGCACGATGCCGAGCGAGGGCACGAGCGTCGTAAAAGGATAGTCGGCGATCTTGGGCTTGGCCGCGGAGAGCCGCGAGACCAGCGTGGACTTGCCCGCGTTGGGGAACCCGATCACCCCCACGTCGGCCAGGAGCTTCAGCTCGAGGTGGATCCACCGCTCCTCGCCCGCCCGCCCCAGGTCGGCGCGGCGCGGGGCGCGATTGGTCGAGGTGGCGAAGCGGGCATTGCCGCGCCCGCCGCGGGCTCCGCGGGCGACCTGGAGCCGCTCCCCGGGCTGGGTGAGGTCGCCCAGCGGCAGGCGGCCGTCCCGCTCGGAGACCGTGGTGCCGAGCGGCACGCGCAGGACGGTGTCGAAGCCGCTCGCGCCCTGCTTGTTGGAGCCCTTGCCGTGCTGCCCGCGCTCGGCGGTGTAGTGACGCTGGTAGTGGAAGTCCAGCAGGGTGGTGATGGATGGATCCGCCTCGAGGATCACGCTGCCGCCGTCCCCGCCGTCACCCCCGTCGGGGCCGCCGCGAGGCACGTACTTCTCACGCCGGAAGCTGATGCAGCCCGCCCCGCCGTCGCCACCCTTGACGAAGACGTCGATCTCGTCGACGAACATGGCGTGACGGTGCTCCGGCGGTGCCGGACCGGCTCAGGCGCGCTGCTGGGCGATGCTGATGTACTTGTCGTCGCCCTTGCGCTCGAAGAGCACGTAGCCGTCGGCCTTGGCGAAGAGCGTGTGGTCCACGCCCAGACCCACGTTCGCGCCCGCCTTGAAGCGGGTCCCCCGCTGCCGGACCAGGATGCTGCCGGCGGTGACGAACTGCCCGCCGAAGCGCTTCACCCCGAGCATCTGGGGATTGGAGTCGCGGCCGTTCCTGGAGCTGCCGACACCCTTCTTGTGAGCCATGGCCCTAGACCTCGATCTTGGTGATGCGGACCGCGGTCATGGTCTGCCGATGCCCGCGGTGACGCCGGTAGTTCTTCCGCCGCTTGAACTTCACGACCAGGACCTTGGCACCCCGCCGCTCCGCCACCACCTCGCCGGTGACCTTGGCGGAGGCGAGCGCTTTCGAATCGATCGTTACCTGCCCGTCCTGGTTGACCAGGAGGACCTTGGTGAACTCCACCGCGGCGCCCTTGTCCCGGCCCAGCCGCTCGACCCGAATGACCTGCCCCGGGGCGACGCGGTACTGCTTACCCCCTGTCGCGATCACCGCTTCCATGCCAACGACCTTTCTCTATCTCGTTCTGTCTCGTGGTTGCCGCTCGTGGAACCACACTGCCGACGTCGCGCGGATTTGCCGCGAGCGCCTATCTGACCACAGGGTCCAGCCGAAAGTCAAGCCGGACGGGGCTTTAGGCCGCCTCAGGCCGTCCGCATGTAGTCGCCCAGCCGCTGTCGGAGGAACAAACGCGAGCGGTGCACGCGCGACTTCACCGCGGGCAGGCTGATGTGCAGCGTCTCCGCGATCTCGGGGTTGGAGAGCCCCTCCACGTCGTGCAGCAGGAACGCGGTCCGGTAGTCCCCCGGCAGATCGTCGATGGCGGTGGTCAGCAACTTGCGCAGCTCGGTCTGGAGCGCCGGCTCCTCGGCCCGCCCCGACCAGTCGCGGAGCGGCTCCGCGTGCTGGCCGAGCTCGTCGAAGCCCGGGGTGAGCGCGTCCCAGGAGATCTCGTTGCGCTGCCCGTGCCGGCTGCGCAGCTTCTGGTACGCCGCGTTGGCGGTGATGCGGTAGACCCAGCTCCCGAAGGCGGACTCACCCTTGAAGGTGTCGATCTTGCGGGCGGCCGTCCAGAGGGCGTCCTGCACCACTTCCTCCGCGTCCTGCTCGTTGCTGGTGATGCGGATGGCGAGCCGGTAGACGCGGTCGCCGAAGGTGGCGATGAGCTCCTCCGGCGCGCCGGGCTCCTGCCGACGCAGGCGCTCCACGAGCTCGGCGTCCCGATCCACCTTCTTGGGGCCTCCCGCGGTGTCCTGATGTCCGTTCGGTGCGTGCAGCGTCGTCATGCTCCGTTCCTGTAGAGCGCGAGGTGCGCCTTCAGCTCCTCGACGCATCGTTCGATGACCGTGATGTCCCGGGTGACCTTGCCCAACAGAATAGCGCCTTCGAGCCCTCCCACCAGGAACTGGGCGACGCGGGTCGCGTCCGCGTCCGGGCGGAGCCGGCCGCTCTGCTGACCCCGCCGGATCGTCTCCGCGAGATGGTCACGGTAGACGTCGAAGATGCCGGCGAGCTGCTGGCGAAAGCCCTCGTGGACGTCGGAGAGCTCGCACGCGAGATTGCCCATCGCGCAGCCGCCCACGCAGTTGCGCTGGCGCTGGGAGTCGAGCACGCGATCGAAGAAGGCGTGGAGCTGCCCGATCGGATCGGCGTCCGTGTCCGCGAAGGCGGGCTCGAGCCCGCGCTCGATGAAGGCGCGCCGGATCCGGTCGATGATCGCGTAGCCCAGCTCTTCCTTGCTCTTGAAGTAGTAGTAGAAGTTGCCCTTCCCGACCCCGCTCTCGCGCAGCACGTCGTCGAGCGAGGTCGACTGGTAACCCTGCACGTGGATGAGACGGGAGGCCGCGTTCAGGATCTGATCGCGCGTGGCCGCGCCCTTCTGACTCTTCGTCTCGGGCTGGGCCTTGGTCTCACCGACTACCGCGCTCGCGTTCGCCATCGTGTCCGCTCCCTAGCGTGAGCTATACCGACCAGTCGGTACAGAATAGTAGCGGGCACGGGTCAGGTTGTCAATTGTCCCAGATTAGACAATTACGGTAGCTAGTTACCGACAGGAAGCGACAGCAGCTTGAGCAAGTCCGCCGTCAGGTCGTAAAGCTGGGCACAGCCCGAGACGCCGCCGATCGAGGTCTGGATTCGCTTGCGGAGCAGGGTGTCGGCCGACTGGTCGATCAGCGACCGGATCTTCCCCTGTGGCTCGCTGCAGATACCCGAGTAGGGCAGCCGCGAGGTGATGGAGTCGGCGGCCACCACCGTACCGCGGTCCAGGTCCAGCTCGTAGTGCAGGTCGAAGCCGTGCACGTTGTCGTGCATCGAATGGAAGAGGTGCAGGCGCCGGCCGGTCAGCACCAGGCGCGCGACCTTCTTGCGGGTGAAGATCTTCCGGGCCCCGGGGGGCGGGCTGTAGAGGGCGGTCACCATGGGGGTGGTGACCGACCGGGTTCCGAACAGCGCGAGGCCGGCCGTGCTGTACGTGAAGCAGGAGTCAGGGAGATCCACCCAGCCCGTCGTGTCGAGGCGCCAGCATGCCAGCGCATCCCCCGGGGCGAGCCCCGCGGTCGCCGCCGCGGGCAGCTTGGTGACCTGGCGGGCCAGCCGGGCGACCTCGATGCCCGCGTCCACGAAGAGGCCGGCGCCGGGTCGATCTCCACAGAGCTCGGCCAGCCGCTTGGTGAAGCCGCCCACCATCCGCGAGCCGGCGAGCCCCGGAAAGTCAGCGGCGATGCCCGGGTCGGCCTCGGCCAGCGCACGGGCGCTCGCGACCTGGACCTCGTACCCGGGCGAAGGGGTCGCGACCAGGCTGATCTCGACGCCCCCGTCCGGGTCGGTGATCCGCACGGTGTGGGTGAAGGCCGCGTCGTGGGTGTTGTCCACCCAGCCTTCCATCACCCGCTCGTAGCGGTCGCGACCGGCGAGGAACGGAGACCCGATCACTTGCGGAGATATTTCCCGGGGTCGGCGTCGAACTTGGTCTTGCAGCCCACCGCACAGAAGTAATACGTCTGTCCCTGGTACTGGGACTGCGCCGCCGCGTGCTTCGGCTCCACGTCCATCTGGCACACCGGATCCTTGGCCATCGTCATCGCTCCTTTCGGCTGGTATGGGCTGACGGACGGAGCATACCGCTCCTAGCGTCCGGAGAACCGGGAGAAGACGTCGAGCAGCTCGTCCATCTTCCGCTGGCGATCGCGCGTGCTCGGGGTACGGACCGCCTCCGCGACACACGCCTCCAGGTGCTGGCCCAGGAGGAGCTTCTGCACCTGCTCCACCGCCCCCTGCACCGCCGCGAGCTGGAGGAGGACGTCCACGCAGGACTTGTCCTCCTCGACCATGCGCTGGATGCCCTGCACCTGGCCCTCGATGCGCCGCAGCCGGCCCAGCGCCTTCGTCGTCGTCTGGCTGTCCATGGTCGTCGCCCTCAGACCGCCCGGCGGTGCCGCAACATGCGCAGCACCCAGTACCCGGCCAGTGCGGCCAGCAGATGTTTGAGCGTGTGCCCACTCACCACGTGGGTCGCCGAGAGAACCCATCCGTCCAGGAGCTCCGGCACCTTGGCGGCCGCGTAGGTCGCGGCGGCGGCCAGGAGCTCGCTCCCTCGGGTGTAACGGGGCGGGAGCCACCACAGCATGAGCGGGACCGCGACGATCGGATAGAACTGGACCAGGGCGTAGAGACGCAGATCGCCCACCCCGCGCTGCTCGGTCCAGTGCCAGTAGACGACGGAGCCGACCGCGACCAGAACGAGCGGGCCCAGGAGCCGCAGACCCGCCTTCACCCCGAGCCGCTCCGCAATCGTCGCGGCGAGGAGGCCCATCAGCGTCATCGCCAGCGGCAAACGATCCCAGGCCAGCCGGGCATTGCCCGGCGCCCAGTGGTAGTACCCCGAGCCGAGTCCGGTCAGGAACAGGCCGCCGAAGAAGACCGCGTACGGCCACCGCTCGCCCGACTCCCGGAACGCGCGGCCTCCGCCTCCACCGCCCATCACGAAGACCAGCCCGAGCGCGCCGACCAGGAGAAAGCCGGCGTTGGACAGCACGTTCAGGGCGTTGGGGATGCCGAGCCACGGCCGTGAATCGGCCAGGCGGTGATACGCGGGATCCTGCGCGATCGGAGGAATCAGCCAGGCGACCGCGGCGGCCAGCGCCGCGAGTCCCCCGATCAGCCCGATCGCGCTCCGCCGTCCCATCCGGCCTCCCAGCTTATACCCTACCCGGGTAGGCGAGTGGAGCCGGACGGCCGGCGCGCGGTCAGAGCTCCGGGAACAGCGAGGGCTGGGCGGCGGGGGCCGCGGGTCGGGGACGGCGGGTCGCGCCGCGACGCTCGGCCCCCCGCTTGGCCTTCGACTTGCGCGGCTCCCGCGGGATCTTCACCCACCCCTTCTGGTGCGCGATCTTGTCGCCCTGCTTGATCACGGTCAGGTCGACGAGGCGGGCGAGGGGATGCGACAGCAGCTGCAGGTACTTCTGCCAGTACCGGGGCGAGTAGGCCCACGTCTTCATCTGATCCACCGCGAGGGTCAGGGCCGAGCGGTCGCCCTTCTTGGCGGCGAGCCGAAGCTGTCCGAGGATGACGCCACGGCTGATGCGAGAGGGTCGAGTCACCGGGGCCGCCTCCGCGTTACTTGACCGTCAGCTCGTACTGCTCGCGATGATAGGACGCCATCCCCTGGATCACGATCTTGCGCCCGATCAGGGCCTGCAGCTTCTCGAGACCCTCGCGCTGGCTCGCCTCCAGGTGATGGGCCATCTCCGGGTGGACGCGGATCACCACGTCCCGGCCCGCGCCGTCCTTGCTCTGCGCCTGGATCTTGCGGAAGATCTCGGCGGACAGCGTGGCGTCCGACTTGACCACCCCGCTGCCCTTGCAGGTCGGGCACGGGGCGCAGAAGAGCGACTGCAGGCTCTGCCGGACGCGCTTGCGGGTCATCTCGACCAGGCCGAGCTCGGAGATCTCGAGCACGTTCGTGCGGGCCTTGTCGTCGGCGAGCGCTCGGGTGAGCGCCTTGAAGACCTGGTCGCGATGTTCGGCCCGCTCCATGTCGATGAAGTCGATGATGATGATCCCGCCGAGGTCCCGCAGCCGGATCTGGCGCACCACCTCGGTGGCCGCCTCCAGGTTGATCTTGAGCACCGTCTCCTCGAAGTCGCGCTTGCCCACGTACTTCCCGGTGTTGACGTCGATCGCCACCAAGGCCTCGGTGTGGTCGATGACGATGTAGCCGCCGGATTTGAGCCAGACGCGCCGCCGCAGCGCCTTCTCGATCTCGCGCTCGATGCCGGTGGCCTCGAAGATCGGCTGGTCCTTGTCCCACTGCTTGACCCGGTCGACGAGCTGGGGCACAAGCTGGGTGACGAACTCGAGGGCCTTCTCGTAGGCGGCGGGGCTGTCGACCAGGAACTCCTCGATCTCTGGCGAGAAGAGGTCGCGCACCACCCGGAAGGTGACGTCCATCTCCGCGTGAAGCAGAGACGGCGCCTTGGCCGACTCGAAACGCGTGAGGACCTGGGCCCAGAGCCGGCTCAGGAACTGGATGTCGGCGGCCAGATCCTCCTCGCCCTTGCCCTCCGCGACGGTCCGCACGATGAAGCCGCCGGTCTGCTCGGGCAGTCCCTTGACGATGGCGCGGAGCCGGTCCCGCTCGGCGTCGTCGTGGATCCGCCGCGATACGCCGACGTGGCGCGACTGAGGCATGAAGACGATGGAGCGCCCCGGGATGGACACGAAGGAGGTGACCCGCGCCCCCTTGGTCCCGAGCGACTCCTTCGAGACCTGCACGAGGACCTCCTGGCCCTTGCGCAGCATCTCCTCGATGGGCGCGACCGCCTGCCGGCGTGGCTCGGCCTCCGCGTCGCCGTCCGCCTCGCTCTCGCCCTCGTCCACGTCGGAGGGTTCCTCCTCCGCGGGCGGCGCCGCCTGGTCCTCGGCACCGAGCTTGGCGGTGTAGTCGCCCGCGTACAGAAACGCGTCCTTGGCGAGCCCGATGTCCACGAACGCGGCCTGCATGCCGGGCAGGACGTTGGTGACCACGCCCTTGTAGATGCTTCCGACGATGGAGCGCCGGTCGGCCCGCTCGATGTACAGCTCGGTGAGGAGATTGCCATCCTGGACGGCGAGACGAGTTTCCGTCACACCGGCGTTGACGACGATGCGCTTGCCCACGGCCGACCTCGATCCAGGGTCCCGGCTAGGGGGACCCGGCCAGCAATAATGCGGTTAGTGGAACTGCCGCATTCGGATCGAGATCAGGAGACCCAGCGCTGTCAGCGAGACCACCATGGACGATCCGCCGTAACTCATGAGCGGCAGCGGAATCCCCACGATGGGGAGCAGGCCCGTCACCATCCCGATATTGATCAGGATCTGGACCGCGAACACGCTCGTCACCCCGAGGGCCAGGATGCGCCCCCGGGTTTCCCGCGTGCCGGCCGCGATCTCGAACCCCCGCAATACCAGGAGCGCGTAGGCCACGATCAGCACGAGACAACCCAGAAACCCCCACATCTCCGCGAACACGGCAAAAATGAAATCAGTGTGCCGCTCGGGAAGAAAGGCCAGGCGGCTCTGCGTCGCGCCGCCGATACCCTTCCCCAGGAGCTGGCCCGAACCAATGGCGATCTTCGCCTGAATGACATTGTAGGCCGTTCCGAGCGGATCGCGGAACGGATCGAGATAGACCAGGAGGCGGTCGCGCTGGTAGGGCTTCAGCACGAACCAGGCCAGCGGCATCAGCGCGACCGACCCCAGCGCGAGCCCCCCCAGTACCTTCATTCGGAGACCGAGGCCCACCAGGGTGGCGCCCAGCACCGGGACCAGCACCAGCGCGGTGCCCAGGTCCGGCTGCTTGACCACCAGGAAGAAGGGCACGCCCAGGAGCACGAAGGTACCCACCAGGGCGGCCCGGCTCAATCGTTCCCCGCGGGCCGAGGTCAGGGCCCAGGCCAGGGTGATGATGAAGATCAGCTTGAAGACCTCCGAGGGCTGCACCGTGAACGGCCCCACGTGGATCCACCGCCGCGCGCCCGAGACGGTTCGGCCCAGGACGAACACGGAGATCAGAAGCCCGAGGCCGACCACGTAGAACACCGGGGCGAACCGCACCAGGTTCCGGTAGTCCACGCTGACCACCACGAGCAGCCCGACGAGGCCGACGCCCACCCAGGAGACCTGGCGCCACATCAGCGCCGAGATCCCGCGGCCCGGATTGAGGCTCCAGAGGCAGGTGAGGCTGAGCCCGATGATGAAGAGCGCGGCGCCCAGCAACGGCCAATCCACGTTCTGGAGCAGCCGCCGGTCCATCTTCAGCATCAGCCGGACTCGCCGAGCGTCACCTGGGCCACCTTCTGGAGGAAGATGGCTTCGTAGATCTGCCGCGCGATCGGGGCCGCGACCCCGCCGCCCTTGCCGCCGCGCTCCACCAGCACCACGACCACGTACTGCGGATCGTCGACGGGAGCGAACGAGGCGAACCACGCGTGGTCCTGCCCCTTGGCCGAATCGCTCTTCGAGATGGTCTGGGCGGTTCCCGTCTTGCCCGCGATGTCGACCCCGGGCAGCCGGGCCAGCGCCCCGGTCCCGTCCTTGACCACCGCGGCCAGCGAGTGGCGCAGGAAGGCCCAGACCACCGGGGAGAGGTCGACGCGCTCCGTCATCTGGCTCGACGAGCCGTAGGCGAGGGTCCCGTCGGCGCGCTCGACGCGCTGGACCAGCCGGGGCTTCCACATCACGCCGCCGTTGGCCACCGCGCCCATCATGCGGGCGATCTGGAGCGGCGTCACCAGGAGCTGCCCCTGCCCGATCGACATGTTCACGGTGTCGCCGGGCAGCATGCCGCGCTTGGTGCGCTGGCGCTGGGCCGGGGTGAACGGCACCAGCCCGAAGCGCTCGCCGCCGAGATCGATGCCGGTGGGCGAGCCAAGGCCGAAGGCCTGCGCGTACTTCGCCATGACGTCGCCGCCCACCTTGAGACCGGCCTGGTAGAAGAAGATGTCGCACGACTGCGCGATGGACTGGTGCAGGTTCACGTGACCGTGGCCGCCCGGTTTCCAGTCCTTGAAGGTCCAGTTGCCGAGGGTGAACTCGCCGTTGCAGTAGATGTTGTCCATCGGGGTCAGCGAGCCTTCCTGGAGCCCCGCGGCCGCGACGATGATCTTGAATACCGACGCGGGCGGGTACAGGCCCTGCAGGGCGCGGTTCATGAGCGGAGACATGGGATCGCGCACGAGGCGCACCCACTCGTCCCGGTCCAGGTTCCCGGTGAGCCGATCGAGCGGGAACGCGGGGCTCGAGGTCAGGGCGAGGACGTCGCCGTTGCGCGGATCCATCACCACCACCGAGCCCGCCTTGCCGGCCATCGCCCGCTCCGCCGCCTCCTGGATGCGGCGGTCGATCGTGGTGATGACCTGGGCGCCCGGATCGGGCTCCTCTCGCCGCATGACCTGCACCGGCCGGCCGAGCGCGTCCACCTCGATTCGCTCGCCGCCGTCGCGCCCGCGCAGGTACTCGTCGAGGAGCCGCTCGAGACCCGACTGCCCGATCATGTCGCCGCGGCGATAGCGGCCGCCCTTCATCTGCTCGTCGCTGACTTCCCGCACGTAGCCCAGCAGGTGGGCCGCGAACGTGCTGGTGGGATAGGTGCGCTGGGGCTCGACCTCCACGATGACGCCCGGCAGCTCGAGCTTGCGCTCTTCCACCATGGTGACGTCCTCCAGCGACAGGCCGCGCCGCACCCGCACCGGGCGGATCGAATCCGCGGGCACCTTCTCGAGCGCCTCCATGAGCTCGCCGACCGGCATCTTGAGCAGGACGGCCAGCCGCGCCACCACCTGGTTCCGGTCTTCCATCTCGCGGGGGATCAGCGAGAGGGTGAAGGCGGGCCGGTTGTCCACCAGCGCGAGCCCGTTCCGGTCGAAGAGGATGCCGCGAGGCGCCGCCACCGGACGGATGCGGATCCGATTCTTCTCCGAGAGCTCCTGCATACGGCCGCCTTCGAGCACCTGGAGGTACCAGAGCTGGCCCACCAGCGCGAGGAAGCCGATGGAGCTGACCACCGCGAGCGCCAGGACCCGCCGGCCCCAGGCTTCGCGGCGATTCGAGAGCGCCGGGCTCACTGCCACGAGCGCCTCCGCATCAGCTCGTAGCCGGCCTCGGCCAGGATGCACAGGGTGCCGATCAACCCGTTGTAGAGGGCCTGCGGCAGGATCACGTGGAGCATGAGCTCACCGAAGGCCGCCGGGTAGTGGAACATCTGCAGGAGCAGGAACCGCCCGAGCCCCTCGGTCACGCTCAGCAGCACGAGGCCGGGCACCTGGACGAGCGGGTTCGTGACCCAGAAGCGGCCGACCAGGAGCCCCATGCCGAAGCCGGCCAGCCCCTTGGTGAGCGCCTGCACGCCCACGAGCCCGCCCCCGGTGAGGTCCTGGAGCAGCCCCGCCACGAAGCCGGCGAGACAGCCGGACTCCGGCCCACTGCGGAGCGCGATCAGCACGGTGAGGATGAGCGGCACGTCGGGGGTGACGCCGCCCACGCCCCGGGCCGCGACCACGGTGGACTGCAGGACGCCGCCACCCACGGTGACGAGGAGCAGGAGCAGGCGCAGGCCCATGGCTAGCCATCCGAGGGGAACAGTGCCGCCACGTCCTGGGTCGTCTGCCCGGTGATGAGCAGGACTTCCTCGACGCGGGAGACGTCCACCGCGGGGGTGAGCACCGCGAAGTGGAAGAGGGCCGAACCCTTGTCCTCGATCTTGACGACGCGACCGACCGGAAGGCCCTTGGGAAAGAGCGTGCCCAGGCCGGAGGTGACCACGAGGTCGCCAGGGGCGACGCTGGCGCCGTCGCGGGCCATGAACTTGAAGCGCACCGCGCCGCCCGCGTCGCCTTCCACGAGCCCGGCGGTGCGGGTGCGCTGCACCACCGCGCCCACCGTCGATGCCGGATCGTTCAGGAGCTGGATGACCGCGGCACCCCGGTGCACCAGGACCACGCGCCCGACCAGCCCGTCCGGCATGATGACCGGCGTCTGCTGGGCGATGCCGTCGCTGCGCCCGCGATTGACGGTCAGGGAGCGCACCCAGCCGCCCGCCTCGCGCCCGATGACCTCGCCGGCCACGGTGGCCAGGGGCAGCCGGTCGCGGAGCACGAGGAGCCGGCGGAGCCGCATGTTCTCCTCGCGGGTCTCGCCGGCCTGGAGCGCCTGGACCCGGAGCTTCTCGTTCTCGCCGCGCAGCGAGACGACCTCGTGGCGCACCAGCTTCCAGTCGACGTAGTTCGCCCAGAAACCGAGGGCCCCGCGATGGACACGCACGAGCAGGCTCTGGACCGGGGTGAGCACGACGGCCACCAGCTCGCCCGCCCGCCCGGTGCCGCCCCCGCGCGTTTGCACCGTCAGGAGCAGAAACGACACGAGCAGCACCGCGAGAAGGATCCCGTATCTGCGCACTCTCACCGCTCCGTCACCCTTACGGCCGATCGGTCCTGGCAGGCCGGCCCGAGGCCGGCGCTCAGGCGGGGATCGCCACCTTCTTGAGAAGCTCGAGCTCGTCCAGCACCTTGCCGGTGCCGAGCGCCACGCAGGACAGGGGATCGTCGCCGACCGTGATGGGGAGGTCGGTCTCCTGCCGCAGGAGCAGATCGAGGCCGCGCAGCAGCGCGCCGCCGCCGGTGAGCACGATCCCCTTGTCCACGATGTCGGCGGCCAGCTCGGGCGGCGTCCGCTCGAGGCAGGTGCGTACCGTGTCCACGATCGCCATCACGGGCTCCCGCAGCGCCTCGCGGATCTCCTCGTCGGTGACCACGATGGTCTTCGGGATCCCGTCGATCAGGTCGCGGCCCTTCACCTCCATGGTCATGCGCTCGCCGCCCATGGGATAGGCCGAGCCCAGCTTGATCTTGATCTCCTCCGCGCGCCGCTCGCCCACGAGCAGGTTGTAGTGCTTCTTGATGTACTGCACGATCGCCTCGTCCATCTCGTCACCCGCGATGCGCACCGACTTGGAGTAGACGATGCCCGAGAGCGAGATGACCGCGACCTCGGTGGTGCCGCCGCCCATGTCCACGATCATGTTGCCGCCCGGCTCCTGGATGGGCAGGCCCGCCCCGATCGCGGCCGCCATCGGCTCCTCGATCAGATAGACTTCCCGAGCGCCGGCCTGCATGGCCGAATCGCGCACCGCCCGCTTCTCCACCTGGGTGATCCCCGACGGCACGCCGATGACGATGCGAGGGTGCACCAGGGTCCGGCGCCGATGCACCTTGTTGATGAAGTAGTGCAGCATCTTCTCGGTCACGTCGAAGTCGGCGATGACCCCGTCCTTGAGCGGTCGGATCGCCGTGATGTTGCCCGGCGTCCGCCCGAGCATGGCCTTGGCCTCGTGTCCCACCGCCAGGACCGAATGGTCGGCCTGGTGGATCGCCACGATGGAGGGCTCGTTCATGACGATCCCCTCCCCGCGGACATAGACGAGGGTGTTGGCCGTGCCCAGATCGATGGCAAGGTCGTTGGAGAACAGCCCGGCGAGAAGGCTAATCAGCATAGGCCACCCTTATCAAATAGGTCGTTTGAGACGGGGTCGAGCTCACGGCTGAGTCTAGCACCCTGAATTTTTCGCAACAAGGAAATCGTAGGCTTTTCGGGAAGATGGAGAGCACGCACGACCGGAGTGGACGGCCCCCGAGCGGACCTGCGGGACCGGTCGGTAAAACGGGCGGGATTTCGGTCAGTTAGGGAGACTCGATCCTTGGCCTGGTCGGGGCCGGCGCGATCCGATCGCGGTAGAGCTCGACCGCGTCGCGAATCACCTGCTCGGCGGCCGCCCGCCCGCGGATCCGGTCGACGTCCACCGCCTTGTTCTCGAGGACCTTGTAGTCCAGGAAGAAGCGCTGGATCTCCTTGAGGCGGTGCGGGGGCAGCTCGGCGACGTCCCGGTAGTGGGCATACTCGGGATCGTCCACGTGGACCGCGATGATCTTGTCGTCCTGTCCCTTGTCGTCGCTCATGGTGAGGACGCCGATGGCCCGGGCTCGCAGCACGCAGAGCGGCACCACCGGCTCCTGGCCGAGCACCAGCACGTCGAGCGGATCGCCGTCGCCGCAGTAGGTCCGCGGCAGGAAGCCGTAATTGGCCGGGTAGTGGACGGCCGAGTGGAGCACGCGGTCGAGCCAGAGCAGGCCGGTTTCCTTGTCGAGCTCGTACTTCACCTTGGAGCCCTTCGGGATCTCGATCACGCACCGAAAGTCTCGGGTGATGTCCGGCCCGAGGTCCACGTCGTGCCACGCGTTCACGAGCCGAGTATAGCGCTGCGGTTGAGTCTGCCGGCGTCGCTGTGGCACCATGCCCGCGCTGGCGAAAGGACGCGAGCGTGGACGATCTCGAGATCTGGTTCGACAAGGGCGTGACCGACGGCCTGCCCGTGATCCCGCCGTCGCGCGAGCGGGTGGAGCGGATGCTGGCCGGCACGACCCGCGATCGCCGGGACCTCGTCGGCGAGGTCGCGCCCAACTACGGCCGCGCGACCGTCGAGAAGGTGGCGATCAATGCGGTGATGGCGGGCTGTCGTCCCGAGTACCTGCCGGTCGTGCTCGCGGCGGTCCAGGCGGTGACCGATCCGGCCTTCAACCTGCACGGCGTCTCGACGTCCACGCACTTCTCGGCCCCGCTGCTCGTGGTGCACGGCCCGATCCGGGCGCGGATCGCGCTCAATTGCTCGTTCGGGGTGTTCGGGCCCGGGCACCGGGCCAACGCCACCATCGGCCGGGCCCTGCGCCTCGTGATGATCAACCTGGGCGGGGCGAAGCCGGGCGAGACCTCCATGTCCACCTTCGGCCACCCCGGCCGCTACACCTACTGCATCGGCGAGCACGAGGAGGCGAGCCCGTGGCCGCCCTACCACGCGGACCGCGGGCTCGCGGCCAGCGACAGCGCGGTGACCGCGTTCGCGGGCGAGGCGCCCCACGGCATCTCCGATCACGCCAGTCGCACCGCCCGCGCGCTCGCGGGGTCGCTCGGCTGGTCCATGGCCTCTCTCTGGAACGCCAAACACTTCCCCCTCTACTCCCACACCATGCTGGTGGTCGGGCCGGAGCACGCGCGCACCTTCGGCGACGATGGCTGGAGCAGGCACGATCTCGCGCGCTATCTCTTCGAGACGATCCGCGCCCCGTACGGGAGCCTTCAGCCCGCCGAGGACAACGGCGAGGGCACCAACCTGCGCTTCGCCAAGGGCGTCGCGCCCGCCGCGGACGCGCCGATCCCTAAGTTCCCCTCTCCCGAGGAGCTGCACGTGGTGGTGGCGGGCGGCACTGCGGGCCGCTTCTCGATGGCCATTCCCGGCTGGCTGGGGACCCGCAACGGCTCCCGGCCGGTCACGGTCCCCGTCCGGGATATTGCTTGACAGGTCCGGAACGGTCGGCTAGGCTGCGGAGCAGGTTGTAGGTCACTCGGTAGTCGGATTCTGGAATCTCGATACCAACGCCGCGAGGACCTCAAGTCCGCGTGGCGTTTTTGTTTGTCCTCCGCTTCAGGAGGGCACCCCCGTCATGGTGACGGGGAATCACCGAGGCGTTCAACGCCTCACGGAAAGAGGACAGTAGATGGCTCAGGGTAACGTGAAGTGGTTCAACGATGCGAAGGGGTACGGGTTCATTTCCCAGGAGGATGGCGAGGACGTGTTCGTGCATTTCAGCGCCATTCAGGCCCAGGGCTTCAAGAGCCTGGCCGAGGGCGATCGAGTTGAGTTCGAGGTCACCCGGGGGCCGAAGGGCCTCCAGGCCGCGAACGTCCGCAAGGTCTAAGCGCCGCACCCACCGGGCCCCGGATCCCTCCGGGGCCCGGTTTTCTCCCCTCCAGAAACGGCCTTGACAGTCCTTTAGCGCGTTTGCTAACCTGCGCGCGATTTCAGATCCCTAGCTGTCGCTGTTTCTCTCGTACGTGAACGAAACTCGGTTCCAGGGAACGGTAGCGCCATGAGGACCTCGGTCCTCAGTGGCGCTTTTTTTGTTCCCCCCGCTTCCGGGGGGAAACCCCAGCCATGGTGGCGCGGGGCCTAGCGGGCGGTCCATCCCCGCCCAAGAGAGAGGGAACAGACGTATGGCACAGGGCACGGTCAAGTGGTTCAACGACGCAAAAGGGTACGGGTTCATCCAGGTCGAGGGCGGAGAGGATGTCTTCGTCCACTACAGCGCCATCCAGGCCCAGGGCTTCAAGAGCTTGGCCGAGGGCGACAAGGTCGAGTTCGAAGTGACGAAGGGGCCCAAGGGGCTTCAAGCTTCCAACGTTCGGAAGTCGGCGTAAGCGTCGCCGACCACTTGACGGCCCGCCGGCGAGATCCGGCGGGCCGTTTCTTTGTTCACCTGGCCTGCCCCGTCCGAAAAAAATAGCCCCGACGGACGCTGCGGCGGCAGTGTTGCGCTTCCGCTGCCATGCCGCCCCGCTGGTGAAAAGCGGGTCCGTCGGGGCCGGTGGTTCCTGGGTCCTCCAGGGCCACCTGCAACTGCTACTTCAGGGCCTTAGGAGGTGACCACCTCACAGATCACCGTAGGGGTACACATCGGCTGGATCACCTCCCTTTCTCGGCGCGGCCCATCTTGGGCCCAGGACCCGCTCACCTCGCTCCGGACGCCGACTCCCGGCGAGAGGCTCGGTCACGCTGCTTCCGGCGAAATTGCCGGAAGGACACGCTCAAAGGAGCCTGTGTGCGCTCCGACCGATTTCGGGGTCATCGTACATGAGGCCGACCCCTCGGGAAAGCATTTTTCACTTCACGACGATCCGCCCCGCGTTCTTCTCGATCACGCCCTTGCCGACGCCGTCGACCTTCTCGAGATCCTGTGCTTTCTTGAAAGGCCCGTGGGCGTCCCGGTAGTCGATGATCTTCTGCGCCCCGCCGGGGCCCACACCCGCGAGCTTCATGAGCTCGGCCTTCGACGCTTCGTTGATGTTGACCTTGCCCTCCGCCTTGGCCTTGGCTGGCTTGTCGTCCGCCATCGCCGCGCCGCCGCTCACACACCACATCGCCAGCACCACCGCCCCCAGCCATCGCGTCGTCTTCATCTCCGGTCTCCTCGTGGAATTGAGATGAGCTGCTGGGTCGATTCCACGCCGCGGGACGCGGGCGGTCAATGCGGACAATCAGGTACAGGTGCAGAAGTACCGGAATGTTGACGATGGGCACATTGCGGAACGCGGCAGACCGTGGCAGCACACGCAACCCAGGCGCAACCGCGCGGCCCGCTACTTTCCAGCACATCCTCCCCCACCCTCGACCGATCGAGGTCACCAGGAACCTATCTTCTCGGAGCCATCCGCATTGGCTTCCTTGCTCCCTGATCCCCTCGTCGCCCCAAGAGGCTCGCGCGGCGGGTCCCCCTCTCGGCCCCGCGAGTTCCAAAATTTCGCGCGGACGAGTGAAAAGGGTCAGGCGGCTCCGTTCGATCGCGAGCACCAGGCCATGCTCAGGGTGAAGGCAGTGGCAGCGGATACAGAGCGCCCGACCGGAAGCCGCAACGCGGCCCAATAAAGCTAGACACTGATCAAGACGGAAGGGATAGCGGGACCCGGGCACCCCCCGGCCGCGGCCGGCACTTCCCCGACCTTTCCCGGGCGGAGTGCCGGACGCGGCCCTAGGCTAGCGCGTCCGCGTCCTCATCGAGTCGGCTGGTGCGATCTTCGTCGCGACCATCTGTCCGCTCGGAGTCTTCTTGTAGCTGACCTTGATCTGCCCGCCTGCCTTCACATCGCTGAGCTGCGAGCCAAGGGCGGGATCGGCCATCAGCACGAACTCTTTGCCTTTCGAGTCCTGGACCGTGAACGTGCCCGCACCCTCATCCACGCTCACCACGGTACCCGTGATGCGATGAGGCATGGCGAGCTTGCCAGGCTTTTCGGTCGACGTGGAGGCCCGCACACTATCGGCAGCGAAACCCGGCCCCACCATCAAGAGAGTAGCCATCACACCGGCAGCCAAACCCGTAATCCGTCTCATGTGTCTGACCTCCTTTGCGCATTGCGCGTTGGTGAACGACGAGCTAATACTTCGCCAGCCCGTGACCAGCGCAAGGCATGTGCCA
>DATFUK010000644.1:0-11985 GCA_035260865.1 Candidatus Methylomirabilota bacterium
GCGGGACCGCCGAGGAAGAGGCCGCCGCGTTCATCAAGGCCCACGTCACCAAGCCCGTGGTGGGATTCATCTGCGGCCAGACCGCCCCGCCCGGCCGCCGCATGGGCCACGCCGGGGCGATCATCGCGGGGGGCAAAGGCACCGCCGCGGAGAAGATGGCCGCCATGGAAGCCGCCGGCATCACCACCGTCAAGAGCCCCGCCGACATGGGCGCCACCGTGGCGCGTGTGGTGGGCAAGAAAGGGTAAGGCTACTTCCGCGATGGCCGTCCAGCGCACCCTCACCATCATCAAGCCGGATGCCGTCGCCAAGGGCGTCTCGGGGCAGATCATCGCGCGCTTCGAGCAGGCGGGCCTCACGGTGTTCGCGGCCAAGCTGATCCATCTGAGCGCGGCCCAGGCCGGCGGCTTCTACATCGTGCACACGGAGCGGCCGTTCTACGGAAGCCTCTGCGCGTTCATGACCCAGGGCCCGTGCATGCCGATCGTGCTCGAGGGCGAGAACGCGATCGCCCGCCTGCGCGAGCTGATGGGCGCGACCGACCCGGCCAAGGCCGCGGCGGGGACGGTCCGCAAGGACTTCGCGGCCTCCATCGAGGCCAACGCGGTCCACGGCTCCGACTCGCCCGAGTCGGCCGCCTTCGAGATCCCTTACTTCTTCGGCGCGCTCGAGATCTTCCCCCGGTAGCCCGGAAGGCCGCGTGCACTTCCCGGCCCGCCTCGGGCGAAAGCAGCGCCTCCTCGCCGGGGTGGTCGGCATCGGGCTCGGCTTCGGCGGGCCCTTTCTCCTCTCGGTCGCGCTCGTCGCCAGCTCCGGCGACCCGAGCCTGCTCATCCTGCCGCTGCCCTTCCTGGGCGCGCTCTGGATGATCCAGGGTCTCGCGACGACCGGCTACACGCTCGAGGAGGGCGGCGTGCGCCTCGAGCGGCGCTGGGCGCGCAAGCTGATCCCCTACGAGCGCATCGCCGGGTGCGATCGCGAGCCGCGCCCGATCGGCGGGCTGCTCGCCGCCGGCGTCAACGGCCTCTTCGGCTCCCACGGGCCGCGGTGGAACCCGCGCACCGGCTGGCACTACCTCGCGATCACCAACACCGACGACCTGGTGTTCCTGCACACCCGCGGCGGGCTCGTCGTGCTCTCGCCGAGCCGGCCCGACGAGTTCGTCACCGCGCTCCACGCCGAGCTCCCCACCGGGCCCACGCCATGGCCGACCCGATCGTCGTGACCGCCGACGTCCGCGTGCCGGCCTCCGCGCTGACCGTGCACGCGGCGCGGGCCTCGGGGCCGGGCGGGCAGAACGTGAACAAGGTCTCGACCAAGATCGACCTGCGCGTGGACCTGCCCGCGATCGAGGGCTTGCCCGACGACGCGCGGGCGCGGCTCTCCCGGCTGGCGCAGAACCGGCTCGACGCGGACGGGCGCCTGGTCGTCGTCAGCCAGGTCACGCGCAACCAGGCGCGCAACCTGGAGGACGCGCGCGCCCGGGTGGCCGACCTGATCCGCGCCGCGCTCGTGGTGCCGCGCCGGCGCGTGAGGACGCGGCCGTCGGCGGGCGCGAAGGTCCGGCGCCTGGCCGGGAAGAAGCGCCGGGCGGACGTGAAGCGCTGGCGGGCGCGGCCGGGGGAGGGCGACTGAGCGCGCGCGGCGCTAGTGAATGCCGCCCGCCACGGCCAGGCTCACCACCAGCATCGTGAGCACGATCGCGGCGATCGTCGCGTAGCGGCGGTCCCCCGCGCGCAGGAAGGCCGGGACGGCCAGCGCGACCGCGATGATCGGCGTGGCCATCAGCGCGACCAGGCCGAGCGCGGTCAGCGCGAGGGGATCCATCGGTCGCCGCCTCAGCCCGTCGAGCACCTGTCGCAGCGACGTGAAGACCCCCGCGGGCGAGCCGAGCGGCGGCCGGCTCAGATGGACCGCGTGATGGTGAAAGCCTCCGTGGACCGCGTAGAACGCGCCTCCGACGAGGATCAGCGCCATGCCGATGAGCCCGCCGGCCAGGAGGGTGCGCGCGACGAGGCGCTCGACGGACGGTCCGGTCCCGGCGCTCATCGCAGGTGGATGCCCAGGCCGCGCAGGATCATCGAGAGCGCCAGGTACACCACGATGGGCAGAAACAGCTTGCGCACGGTGGTGTTGCGCATCCGCGCCATCAGCATGGTCCCGAGGTACGCGCCGGCCAGCACGCCGATCGCGACCGGCGCGGCGATCAGCACGTTGATGTCGCCGCGGCTCCAGTAGATGCCCGCGGTGGCCGCCGCGGTGAGGCCGATCATGAAGTTGCTGGTGGCGGTGGAGACCTTCATGGGCAGCCGCATGAGGTAGTCCATGGCGAGCACCTTGAACGCGCCGCTCCCGATGCCCAGCATGCCGGAGAGCACGCCCGCCCCGAACATGGCCACGAACCCCGGGGCCACCCGCTGGGCCCGGTAGGCCACCTCGCGCCCCAGCCGCAGGTCGTGGTAGCGGCCCTCCAGGTCGAAGCGGAGCGCGAACCGATCCTCGGAGAGGCGCTCGGGCAGCTCGTCGTGCAGCTGCCGGACGGTCGTGAACGCGGAGTAGGAGAGCGCCAGACCCAGGATCAGCTCGAGCGCGCGGACCGGCACGACGCCGGCCAGGAGCGCGCCCACCAGCGCGCCGCTGATGGTGGCCAGGACCAGGAAGAGCCCGATGCGCAGGTTGCTGAGCCCGGTGCGCAGGTACGAGGCGGCCGCGCCGCTCGACGTGGCGATCACCGAGATGATGCTGGCCCCCATCGCGTAGTGGAGGTCGACCCCGTAGAAGATCGTGAGGATCGGGACCAGCAGGATGCCGCCGCCCAGGCCCAGGATGGAGCCCACCGCGCCGGCCCCGACCGACGTGAAGAGGACCGCGACCGAGAAGATGGTGAGGCTCACGGCCGGGCCGGGGACCGCTTGAAGACGCGGAAGAGGTAGATCAGCGACGGGAAGAGGACGAGCGCGCCGAGGCCGAGGACCCAGAGCGACAGGACGAGGGTGATGCGCGGCGCGGCGGCGGCCCGGATGGTGAGATCGGGCGGGATCAGGTACGGGTACTGGGCGAGCGCCCAGCCCCAGAGGATCAGGGAGACCTGGGCGGCCGCGGCCAGGCGGGCCAGGCGGAAGCGGCGGCTCCAGAGGGCCCAGATCGCGGCGACGGCGACCGCGCCCGTCGCCAGGTGCAGCGCCGGCCCCCACGGCGCGCCGGTCAGCCCGCGCCCCATCAACGGCGCGCCGAGCAGGGCCAGCCCCAGCGTGCCGAACGCGGCCACGAAGACGGCCCCCGCGGCGCCCAGGGCGCGCCGGCGGAAGTCCTCCCGCAGCGCCGGCTCGCGCGCTTCCACCGTGAGGTACACCGCGGCCAGGAACGCGAAGAGGGCCAGGGTGAGCAGGCCGACGCCCACCCCGAAGGGTGTGAGCCAGGGCGCGATGTAGCTGTCGTAGAAGCCGGCGCGGCCGGGCGGCCGCAGGGTGCCGGCGGCCAGCGCGCTCACGCAGAGCCCGAGCATCACCGGCGTGGCCACGCTCGCGCTGGCGAAGACGCGGCCCCAGTACTGGCTCGTGCCGGCCGCGTCCTCGTGCTCCCCGTCGTGACCGTAGTGGCTGCGGAAGGTGAAGGCCGAGCCGCGCAGCACGATGCCGATCAGCATGAGCGAGAGCGGGACGTGCAATCCGATCGTGAGCCGCGCGAACGCGACCGGGAAGCACGTGAACAGGACCACGATCACGAGGATCAGCCAGACGTGGTTGGCCTCCCAGATCGGGCCGATGGCCTCCGCGATCAGCGCGCGCTGGTCCCGCTTGCGCGGGCCGGAGGCGAGCAGGTCCCAGACGCCGCCGCCGAAGTCCGCGCCGCCCAGCAGCACGTAGGCGGTGAGCGCCACCAGCACGATGCCGGCTACCAGCTCGGCGGGGCCGATGCCGGTCATCACGCCGGGTCCTCGTCCGCGGCCTGCGGGCTCCGGAGCACCTGCTGGTAGAGGAGCCACGCCACCGCGACGCCGAGCGCGCAGTAGAGCGCGGTGAAGACGAGGAAGGGCACCACGAGCCCGGGCATGGGCGTGACCGCGTCCGCGGTGCGCATGAGGCCGTGGATGATCCACGGCTGGCGGCCGACCTCGGTGACGATCCAGCCCGCCTCGGTGCACATGAAGCCCATGGGCGCGGCCAGCACGAGGGCGCGCAGCAGCCAGCGGTGCCGCGTGAGGTCGCGCCGGCGCCACATCAGCCAGAGCGCGGCGGCGCTCACCAGGGCCAGATAGGAGCCGAGCCCTACCATCACCTGGAAGGCCACGTGCACGATGGCCACGGCCGGCCACTGCTCGCGCGGGAAGGCCAGGAGCCCCTTCACCTCCGCGTGCGGGTCCTTGAATGCCAGCAGGGACAGACCATAGGGGATCTGGATGGAATAGCGCGTCTCCCCGGCCGCCTCGTCGGGCCAGCCGCCGATCCGCAGCGGCGCCCCTCGCTCGGTCTTGAAGTGGCCCTCCATGGCGGCCAGCTTGACCGGCTGCCAGTGGGCCACGAACTTCGCGCTCAGATCGCCGGAGATGGGCTGGAGGAGGGCCGCGGGCGCGCCGATCAGCAGGGCCACCGAGAGCGCCCGGCGGTGGAAGGCGTTGCGCGGGTGGCGCAGCAGCGGCCAGGCGTGGATGCCCGCGACCACGAGCCCGGTGGAGGCGTAGGCGGCCAGCGTCATGTGGAGCACCTGCGGAAGCGCGGCGGGATTCAGCATGGCCGCGATGGGGTCGATGTCCACCGCGCGCCCGTCCACCCAGCGGATGCCGGTGGGGGCGTTCATCCACGCGTTGGCGATGACCACGAATACGCCCGAGAGCATGCCGCTCACCGCCACCGCCCAGCCCGCGGCCAGGTGGGCCCGCCGCGAGATCCGATCCCAGCCGTAGAGATAGACCCCGAGGAACACCGCCTCGGTGAAGAACGCGAAGCCCTCCAGCGAGAAGGGCATGCCGATGACCGGGCCCGCGTGCTCCATGAAGGTGGGCCAGAGCAGCCCCAGCTCGAAGCTCAGCACGGTGCCTGACACCGCCCCCACCGCGAAGAGGATCGCGGTGCCCTTGGCCCAGCGATGCGCAAGATCGAGATAGATGCGGTCGCCGGTGCGTTGCCACCGCCGCTCCGCCACCACCATGAGCACGGGCATGGCGATGCCCACCATCGCGAAGATGATGTGGAAGCCGAGCGACATGGCCATCTGTGAGCGGGCCGCGAGGAGATCGGTCATGGCGAGGTCCATGGTAGCCGGTGCTACCCCTCAGAGACCACCGTGACGAGACGGGTTCCCGGCACCGATGTTTCTCGCAAGATTCCGATGAGGCGCCCGGGACTGGTCACCCGGTAAGGGCACGCGTGCGTTTGTCCTGGCGCCGGTGCGTGCGACGATGACGATCATGGCATCAGGGGCCGGCCCGATCGTGCGCGTCCTCGTGGTCGGCGCCCTTGCGCTCCCGGTGGGAGTTGCGGCGGCGGCCGAGCGCGTATGCGCGAAGCCGACCGGTGCACTCCGCGCGACGAAGAGATCGTCGGGATGCTCACGGTGGCCTGGATCGTGCTGCTCGTTGGCATCGGAGTCGCCGGGTCATTCGGTCGCCGGTGGGGCGCTCGTCGCCGGAGGACCTGACGAAGTCCCGAAGGGCGGCGACCGAGTTTCCGGCCGCCACGAAGATCCGCGATAAGATCGATCGTGGCCCATGCGGGCCGGACAGGAGACGGACATTGCCCAACTCAAGAATCCTGCCGCTCACGACGTGCCTCGCGCTGATCCTGCTCGTCGCCGCCTGCGCCAGCCCGCCGGCACCCGCGCCGATCGTCAGGGTGCCGGAGAAGCTCCAGCCCGCCGCCAACGAGTCGCTGGCGACGATCGTCTCTGCGAGGGGCGTGCAGATCTACGAATGCCGCTCGCGAAAGCAGCCCGACGGAGGATTCGAATGGGCCTTCGCCGCTCCGGAGGCCGATCTGTTCGACGCGCGTGGAAGCCGGATCGGGCGGCACTATGCCGGCCCCCACTGGGAAGCGGTGGACGGCAGCAAGATCGTGGGTACCGTGAAGGAGCGCGCGGACGCGCCGCTGGCCGACGCCATCCCCTGGCTGCTGCTGACCGCGAAGTCCGTCGGGCCGGAGGGCTCGTTCAGCAAGGTCACGAGCATCCAGCGGGTGAATACCGTGGGGGGCGTCGTGCCCACGACGGGCTGCTCCGAGGCCACCGCCGGGACCGCGGCCCGCATCAGCTACACGGCGGACTACTACTTCTTCACGGCCAGGTAGGCACCTCGACGCCGCGGGGCAGTCAAGAGGGCGCGGATCCAGGCGGTGCTGCTAGAATCGGCCGCATGGCGGTGGCCATCGACGTTCCGGAGCGCTTCAACGCCGCGACCCACTTTCTCGATCGCCACCTCACCGAAGGCCGCAGCATGCGAATCGCCTTCCGTTTCGCCGGCCGCGACGTCACCTACGGCGAGATCGCCCTCCGCGCCAACCGCCTCGGCAACGCGCTCTCGACCCGCGATGTCCAGATCGAGCAGCGCGTGCTGCTCGCCCTGCCGGACCGCCCGGAGTTCGCCGAAGCCTTCTGGGGCGCGATGAAGATCGGCGCGGTGCCGGTGCCGGTCAGCGATGCGCTGCCCGCCGACGAGCTCGCCTTCCTCCTCCAGGACAGCCGCGCCCGCGCGGTGATCGCCTCCGAGACGGCGGCCGCCGAGATTCTGAAGATCCGGCCCCGGTGCCCGGCGCTGGAGAGCGTGATCGTGGTGGACGGGCGCCGACGCGGTGCGCTCGAGTACGAGCGCCTGCTGGAGAAGGCCTCGCCCGAGCTGGCCCCCGCCGACACGAGCCGCGACGACGTGGCGCTCTGGCTCTACACCTCGGGCTCGACCGGGCGGCCCAAGGCGGCCGTGCATCTCCACCACGACCTGGTCCACGCGGCGGAGCTGGTGGGGCGGGGGATCTTCGGGATCGCGGCGGACGACGTGATCTTCTCGGCCTCCAAGCTGCACTTCGCGTTCGGCCTCGGCAACTCGCTCTACTTCCCGGCGCTGGCGGGAGCCACGTCCGTGCTGGTCCCGGAGCGGCTCGAGGCCGAGCGCATCTTCGAGCTGATCCGGGCCGAGCGGCCGACCGTGCTGTTCGCGGTGGCCACCGTGTATCGCCGGCTGCTGCAGGTGGACGGGGCGGAGCGGCGCTTCGATCTCTCCTCGCTGCGGCTCTGCGCGTCCTCCGGCGAGGCGCTGCCCGCGGCGATCTTCCACGCCTGGAAGTCGCGCTTCGGTCACGAGCTGCTGGACGTGGTCGGCTCGACCGAGGCGCTGCACGACTACATCGCCAACCGACCGGGCGAGGCGCGGCCGGGCTCGAGCGGGCGCGTGATTCCCGGCTACGAGGCGCGGCTGGTGGACGATCAGGACCGGCCGGTGGCGCCCGGCTTCGTGGGGCACCTCCTGATCAAGGGCGATTCCACCGCCGCGTACTACTGGAATCGCCACGAGCGCACGCGGACCACCATGCAGGGGGAGTGGCTGCGAACCGGCGACATGTTCTACCAGGACGGCGACGGTTACTTCTACTTCTGTGGCCGTGGCGACGACATGCTGAAGGTCGGCGGCATGTGGGTGTCGCCGGTCGAGATCGAGGCGTGCCTGGTCGAGCACCCCGCGGTGCTGGAAGCCGCGGTGATCGGGCGCGGGGACGCGGACGGGCTCACCAAGGCCCACGCCTTCTGCGTGCTGCAGGACGGCCAGGTCGGCAGCGACGCGCTGACCGCCGAGCTGCAGGCGCTGGTGCGCAAGCGCCTGGCCGGCTACAAGTCGCCCCGCTGGATCGACTTCGTGGCGGAGCTGCCCAAGACGACCACCGGCAAGATCCAACGGTTCGCCTTGCGGCGCCGCTAGGATGCGCGTCGTCGTCGAGCGCGTCTCCAAGACCTACTCGGACCGGCAAGGGCGCGACGTGGTGGCGCTGAGCCAGGTGGACTTCGCGGTCGAGCCCCAGGAGTTCGTGGCCCTCCTGGGGCCCTCGGGCTGCGGCAAGTCCACGCTGCTCAACATCATCGGGGGACTCCTGCCCGCTTCCTCGGGCCGCGTCTACTTCGAGGGCGAGCCGCGCGACGGGCGCCCGATGGCGGCCACCGTGTTCCAGGAGTTCGCGCTCTTTCCCTGGCGCACGGTGCGGGCCAACGTGGAGTTCGGTCTCGAGGAGCTGGGCGTCTCGGGCTTCGAGCGGGCCGAGCGCACGCGGCACTACCTCGACATGACCGGCCTGGCCGGCTTCGAGGGCAAGTACCCGCACCAGCTCTCGGGCGGCATGCGACAGCGCGTGGGCATCGCGCGGGCGCTCGCGGTGGAGCCGGCGGTGCTGCTGCTGGACGAGCCGTTCTCCGCCCTGGACGCGCAGACCCGCACGCTCATGATGGAGGAGCTGCTCGGGATCTGGGCCCGCACCCGGCAGTCCATCCTCTACGTCACGCACAATATCCAGGAGGCGGTATTCATGGCCGACCGGGTGATCGTGCTCTCGCGGCGGCCCGGGGAGGTGCTCGACACGGTGCCGATCCGCCTCGCCCGCCCGCGCGAGGAGCACCAGCAGGGCGATCCCGCCTTCATCCAGGCCAGCGACCGCATCTGGGGGCTGATCAAGTCGCAGGCCCAGGCCGCGCTGCTCGAGGGCGATGCGGTAGCGGAGCGCGGCTGATGGGGGTGGAGCGCGTCATCGTGGACGACCGCACCGCCTTTCTGCGGCGGCCGGATCACCGGACAGTGCGGGTCCTCGCGCTGGCGGGCCTGGTCGTGCTCTGGGAGCTCATCACGCGCACCGGCCTCGTGTCGTCGCTGTTCCTGCCGTCGCCGATCGGCGTGCTCGTGGAGGGCTGGGACATGGCGGTCTCCGGCCAGCTCCACGTGCACCTGCTCACCAGCCTCGAGCGCCTGGCCTGGGGCTTCGCGATCGGCGCGCTGGCCGGCATCAGCGTGGGCGTGGCGGTGGGCTTCTTCTCGCTGGCCGACGCGGTGGTGCAGCCGATCATCGCGGCCACGTTCCCGATCCCCAAGATCGCGTTGCTGCCGCTGCTGATCCTGTGGCTCGGCATCGGCGAGGCGTCCAAGGTGGCGGTGGTGGCGCTCGGCGTGTTCTTCCCGATGGCGATCAACACCTACTCGGGCGTTCGCCAGGCCGATCCGCTCCTGATCCGCGCCGCGGTGTCCTTCGGGGCGGGGCGGTGGAGCGTGATCCGCAAGGTGATCCTGCCGTCGGCGCTGCCGATGGTCTTCGCCGGCCTCCGGCTGGGGGCGGGCATCGCGCTGCTCCTGCTGGTGGCCGCGGAGCAGATCGCGGCCGACGCGGGCATCGGCTTCCTGATTCTCCAGTCCGGCAACCTGATGGAAACCACCAAGCTCATGGTCGGCATCGTCGTGCTCTCGCTGCTCGGGGTGCTCTCGCATTGGGCGCTGAGCGGGCTCGAGCGCGCGGTGATCCGCTGGCGTCACACCTGATCGGAGGCCTCACGATGCGACGACTCGTCCGGTTGTTCGGTGTCCTCGCGGCGATCGCGAGCGGCATCGCGCTGTCGCCCGGGGCGGAGGCGCAAGCGCCCGCGCCGCTCCCCGCGTCACTCAAGGTCGGCGTGCTCAAGCTCACCTCGTCGGCGCCCATCTTCGTGGGCGTCGAGAAGGGCTACTTCAAGGAGTTCGGCGTCGAGCCCGAGCTGGTCTACTTCCAGGCCGCGGCACCCATCGCCACCGCCCTGGCCGCGGGCCAGCTCGACGTGGGCGCCACCGGCCTCACCGCCGCGCTCTACAACATCGTGCTGGGCGGCGAGAAGCTGTGGATCGTGGCCGACAAGGGCCGCGAGTGGCCGGGGTACCCGCTGGTGGCCATCGTGGTGCAGAAGGAGCTGTGGGACAGCGGCGGGCTGCGGTCCATCCGGGATCTCAAGGGCAAGCGGATCGGCGTCACCCAGATCGGCTCCACCTTCCACTACCACATCGGCAACATCCTCGAGAAGGACGGGCTCACCCTGGCCGACGTGAAGATCGTGCCGCTCCAGGCCATGCCGGCCACCATGGAGGCGCTGAAGGGCAAGCAGGTGGACGCCATCCTGGTGCCGCAGCCCTTCCCGGGCGCCGCGGAGGCCCAGGGCTTCGGCAAGATCATGGCGTGGGCGGGGGATCTCTACCCCTGGCAGATCGCGACCATCTTCTACTCCGGCAAGTTCGCGACCGATCGCGCCCGCGCGGTGGCCTTCATGAAGGGCTACGTGAAGGCGTCGCGCCACTACCACGACGCCGCGCTCATCCAGAAGGACGGCCGGCTGGTGCCCGGGGCCGGGTACGAGGAGGTCGTGCAGATCACCGCCAAGTACACGGGGGCGCGGCCCGAGGTGATCCGGCTCGGGTTTCCGTTCCAGGACCGCAACGGCCGGCTGCTCGTGACCGACATCGAGCGGCAGATGGCCTGGTGGACGGCCGGCGGGTTCCTGAAGAAGACGCTGCCGCTCCGGTCCATCGTGGACACGTCCTTCGTGGAGGAGGCGGTGAAGGCGCTCGATAGGTAAAATAAGTCAGCCAGGGCGCGGGTTTAGCTGCTATCATGCTCGCAACGTGAGCGTCCCGTTCGAGAAGGTCCTCATCGCGAATCGCGGCGAGATCGCCGTCCGGGTCATCCGGGCGTGCCGCGAGCTCGGCATCAAGACCGTCGCCGTCTTCTCCGAGGCCGATCGCGAGTCCCTCCACGTGCTGCTCGCGGACGAGGCGGTGCCGATCGGACCGCCGCCGGCCAGCGAGAGCTACCTCGTCATCGACAAGCTGATCTCCGCGGCCCGCGCGACCGGGGCCCAGGCGGTGCACCCGGGCTACGGCTTCCTGGCCGAGAACGCGACGTTCGCCCAGGCCTGCCTGGACGCCAAGCTGACCTTCATCGGGCCGCCGCCCGCCGCCATCCGCGCGATGGGCGACAAGATGGCCGCCCGCCGCGTGGCGATCAAGATGGGCGTGCCGGTGGTGCCCGGCACCGAGCAGCCGGTGTCGGACGACGCGGAGGCCGCGCGGGTGGCCGAGCGGGTGGGCTACCCGGTCATGCTGAAGGCGGCGATGGGCGGCGGCGGCAAGGGCATGCGCCTGGTGCGCGCGCCCGGCGAGCTGACGGGGGCCTTGCGCGCCGCGCGCTCGGAGGCGGGCGCCGCGTTCGGCGACGCCGCGGTCTACATCGAGCGCTACGTCGAGGAGCCGCGCCACATCGAGATCCAGGTGCTGGCCGACGCCCACGGCGGGGTGGTGTACCTGGGCGAGCGCGAGTGCTCGATCCAGCGGCGCCACCAGAAGCTGGTGGAGGAGAGCCCGTCGTCCTTCGTCACGCCGGAGATGCGGCGCCGGATGGGCGAGGCCGCGTGCCGGGTGGCCGCCGCGGTCGGCTACGTCAACGCGGGCACCGTGGAGTTCCTGGTGGACCGCGAGCGCAACTTCTACTTCCTCGAGATGAACACCCGCCTGCAGGTGGAGCACCCGGTGACCGAGCTGGTGACCGGGCGCGATCTGGTGCGCGACCAGCTCCGCATCGCGGCGGGGGAGAAGCTCGGCTTCGGCCAGGACGACGTGACGCTCGACGGATGGGCCATCGAGTGCCGCGTCAACGCGGAGGACCCGTTCGCCTCGTTCATCCCGTCGCCCGGCAAGGTGCTGGGGCTGCGGGCGCCCGGGGGGCCCTGGGTGCGCGACGACACCGGCGTCTACGCGGGCTACACGATCCCGCGCTTCTACGACACGCTGATGGCCAAGCTGATCGTCTGGGGCACCGACCGCGACGCGGCAATCGCGCGCATGAGCCGCGCGCTCGGCGAGTACACGGTGGCGGGCGTGCAGACCACGATCCCGATCCTCCAGCGCATCATCGCGCACCCGGACTTCGCGGCGGGCCGCCTCTCCACCGGTTTCATGGATCGCCTGCTCGCGGCCGACAAGCCGGAGGCGGCGGGCCGGCACCGCAA
>DATFUK010000645.1:0-10838 GCA_035260865.1 Candidatus Methylomirabilota bacterium
CTCGGTGGCGATGGGCATGGCCCTCGGGCTCAAGCTCGCGGGCAAGGGCGCGCGCGTCTACTGCGTGCTGGGCGACGGCGAGATCCAGGAAGGCCAGGTCTGGGAGAGCCTCATGTCCGCCCCCAAGCTGGGGGCGCCCGATCACCACCTCGACAACCTCTGCGTCATCCTCGACTACAACGGGATCCAGCTCGACAACTTCGTCAAGAAGATCCTCGACCTCGAGCCGGTGACCGACAAGCTCAAGTCCTTCGGCTGGCCGGTCCTGGAGGTCAACGGCCACGACATCGGCCAGGTGGACAAGGCGCTCGACCAGGCGGAGGCCACGAAGGGCGGGCCCACGTTCATCGTGGCCCACACGATCAAGGGGAAGGGCGTGTCCTTCATGGAGAACGACCCGGAGTGGCACGGCAAGGCGCCCAAGCCCGAGGAAGCGGTGCGGGCGATCCAGGAGATCGCGGGCAGCCCGGTGCCGGGATGGGCCGCGCCGATCATCGCGGAGCTGTCCGCGCTGGGGAAGAAGTGATGGCGGCCAAGGCCTCGCGCGCCGCGTTCGGAGAAGCCCTGATCGAGCTGGGCGCGAAGGACGAGCGCATCGTCACGCTCGACGCCGACCTCTCCAAATCCACCATGACCGCCGGCTTCGCCAAGAAGTACCCGGGCCGCGCCTTCAACCTCGGCATCGCGGAGTCCGGCATGATCGGGGTGGCCGCGGGCCTGGCCCTCGCCGGGCACGTGCCCTTCGCGTGCTCCTTCGCCTGCTTCCTGGTCGGCCGCTTCGAGACCATCCGCGTGTCGGTCGCCTACAGCGACGCGCCGGTGAAGCTGGTCGGCACCCACGTCGGCGTGGCCATCGGCGAGGACGGCTACACCCAGATGGGCCTGGAAGACATCGCCTGCCTGCGCTCGCTGCCGAACATCCCGATCATCCAGCCCGCCGATGAGCTCGAGACCCGCCAGGCGGTCGCCTACGCGGTCGAGCACCCCGGGCCGCTCTACCTGCGCCTCACCCGGCAGAACCTCGAGCCGGTGCACGAGGCGGCCTACCGCTTCCAGTTCGGCAAGGCCGACGTGCTGCGCCCGGGCCACGACGTGACGCTGCTCGCCACCGGGGGCCCGGTCGGGAACACGCTCGAGGCCGCGAACAAGCTCGCGGCCGACGGCATCCAGGCCGAGGTCATCAACGTCGCCACCGTCAAGCCCCTCGACGAGGCGGCCATCCTCCGCTCGGCGGGGCGCACCGGCCACGTGATGACGGTGGAGGACCACAGCATCCACGGCGGTCTCGGCAGCGCGGTCGCGGAGCTGCTCGGCGAGGTGATGCCCACGCCGATGAAGCGGATCGGGGTGACGACCTTCGGCGAGTCGGGCGACTACAAGGGCCTCTACGCCAAGCACGGCCTCGACGCGGACGGTATCGCGGCCAGCGTCCGCAAGTTCCTCGCCCGCTAGCAGGCTGCCGGAAAGGGCCATCTGCTTCGTTGGGGCCCTCGCTCGGGTGCTCAACGTACAAAGAGTACGCCTCGCGCCCGAGCGAGGGCCCCGCCTCGCAGCTGGACCCTTTCCGACAGCCTGCGGGTCAGCGGGGTTTGACCACCCAGAGATAGACGGGGGTGGTGCGTCCGTTGATGTCCACCCGGAGCATCGAGGCCGGCTCCCAGTCGCCCATGTCGAAGTTGAAGGACACGACGCGGGTGCCCGGGGCGAGCTCACGCTCGAGCTTCGGCCGCAGCCGCAGGTTCACCTCCCGCGTGAGGTAGAGGGTGACCACGGTGGCCGTGGACAGATCTGCCTGGAAGAGATCCTGCTCGTGGAAGGTCACCCGCGCCTCGACCCCCGCGCGGCGGGCGTACTCCCGGCTCTGCGCGACCAGCTTCGGGTCGATCTCGATGCCGACGCCCCGGGCCCGGAAGTCGCGGGCGGCCGCGATCACCAGGCGCCCGTCGCCCGAGCCCAGATCGTAGACCACGTCCGCCGGCCCCACCCGGGCCAGCTTGAGCATCTGGTCCACCACCTCGGGCGGGGTCACGAGAAAGGGCACGTCGGCGCCCGGATGAGGAGCGCACGCGCCGGCCAGGAGGAGCAGGACGAGCGGCCCCGCGACCGTGCTACATTTCACGCGTGATCTCCGCGGTCGTCTCGTCCCTGCATCTGCTCGCGCTGGCCATCGGGCTGCCCGCGGTGTTCCTGCGCGGGCGCGCGCTCAAGGCTCCCCTCGACGCCGACGGGCTGCGCCGGCTGCTGGCCGCCGACAATGCCTGGGGCGTGGCGGCGGCGCTCTGGGTCGTCACCGGGCTGCTGCGGGCCTTCGGCGGGCTCGAGAAGGGCACCGAGTTCTACCTCCGCTCGCCGCTCTTCTGGACCAAGATGGCGCTCTTTGTCCTCATCCTCCTGCTGGAGATCCGTCCCATGGTGACCTTCATCCGCTGGCGCGCGCAGCTCGGCCGCGGGCTTCAGGTGGACACGTCGTCCGCCCCCCGCCTGTACACGCTGAACCACGTCGAGCTGGCGCTCGTGGTGGTGATGGTCTTCGTGGCCAGCATGATGGCGCGCGGGGTGGGATTCTAGGCGGCCGCATCGGGCGCCGTCCGCCTCACTCCGAGAGCTTGAGGAGGAGGCCGGTCCGGCGGGAGCGGGTGACCGCGGCGGCGAGCGCCCAGTGCGCGAGGACCGCGTAGAGCAGCGTGAGCGCGAACCCGGTGGCGAACGGGTAGGCGAACTGGGACGGGAACCCGTAGCCGGCCCGGATCCCGTCGAGGAAGTAGGTCAGCGGGATCCCCGCCGAGATCGCCTGCACCCAGCCCGGTAGCACCGAGACCGGGTAGTAGATCCCACCCAGCATCACGAAGAAATTCACCGCCGCCCACGCGGAGGTCTCCGCTCGGGTGCCGAAGAGCAGCACCAGCGCGCAGACCAGGAGGCCGATCACGAGCGCGGTGAGGAAGCAGCCGAGCAGGAAGAGCCCGACCCGGAGCGGCCCCGGCCCGAGGAAGTCGAAGCCGAAGGCGCGGCCGCCGATCAAGGCCATGAGAGCCCACACGATCACGCCCCGCCCCACCCCGACCAGCCAGGAGCCCACGGCCAGGTGGTGGATGCGCACCGGGGTCAAGAACTGGTGCTTCATGGACTTGGACCAGATGTCGAAGAGCACCGCGTAGGCCACGTCGAGCTGGCAGACCTGGACCGCGGAGAGCGCCACGGTGCCCACCAGGATGAACGCGGTCATCTGGGGGGTCAGGTCGAGGAAGCGGGTCAGCAGGCCGTGCGAGAGCATGGCCACGCCCGGCCAGAACGTGAGCTCGAAGACGAAGAACACGTTCCGCCGCGCCATGATCAGGTTGCGGTAGGCGAACGCGGTCAGGCGCGCCCACTCCGCGGCCCAGGCCTCCCCCGCGCCGCCCGCGGCCAGGAGCTCAGCGCGAGAGCTCAACGAAGACCTCCTCGAGATCGGGCTCCCGCACCTGGCAGTCGCGGACGAGCACCCCCTGGTCGCAGAGCCACTTCAGGATGTCGGGCAGCCGCTTGTCGGATGCGTCCACCGTGCAGTCGATCCGGTCGCCGCGCGCCTGCACCGCGAGCACCCCGGGCAGGTCCGCGAGGCCGGCGGGGATCGCGGGATCGAGCCGCAGCGAGATCACGTCCCCGATGCGGATCTGGCGCTTGAGCTCGTCCGCCGAGCCCTCGGCCAGGATGCGCCCGCCCTTGATGAAGGCGATGCGGTCGCAGAGCTCCTCGGCCTCCCGCATGTAGTGGGTGGTCAGAATGATGGTGGTGTTCCGCTCGCGGCGCAGCTCGGCGATCTGGGCCCGGATGCGCACGGACACGTCCGGATCGAGGCCGAGGGTGGGCTCGTCGAGGAACAGCACCTCCGGATCGTTCAGCAGCGCCTTGGCCAGGGCGAGCCGCTGCTTGAGCCCGGTGGAGAGCTCGTTGTACTCGGTCTTGAGGTGCGGGATTAGCTCGAAGCGCTCGAGCAGCTCGTTCACGCGGCGCTTGAGGGCGCGGCCGTGGAGGCCGTAGAGGCGCCCGTAGAAGGCGAGCACTTCCGCCGGGCGCAGGCTCCACACGAACGACGCGTTGCCACTCGCCATGTTCAGGCGCCGCCGGATCGCGAAGGCCTCCCGGACGACATCGTGGCCGAGGATCGTGGCGGAGCCGCTGTCCGGGAGCAGCAGCGTGGCCAGGATGGAGAGCAGCGTGGTCTTGCCCGCCCCGTTGGGCCCGAGTAGCCCGTAGATCGCGCCGCGCGGCACCTGCAGGCTCGCCCCGCGCAGAGCGGCGGTCTCCCGGCGGCGGAGCCATCCGCTGCGGAAGGTCTTGGCGAGATCGCGTGCTTCGACCGCGAGGGGCGAGACCGGCATGGCCCGCTCATCGTACCACGGGGTCCGCGAGCGGCTCGGGCGCGGCGGCCGCGTTTGCCGAGGCGCGATCGATCTGGTAGAACCTCCCCGTGGAGCCGACCGGCCGCGCCGAGCTGGAGGAGGCGAACGCGCGCTTCTACCGCGTCTTCGAGACCCTCGATCTCAGCCAGATGGACGAGATCTGGTCCCACGAGGACCACGTGCGCTGCGTGCACCCCGGCTGGTGCATGCTCGCGGGCTGGGAGGCGGTGCGGCACTCCTGGGAAGTGATCTTCAAGAACAGCCAGGAGATGCGCTTCAGCATCACCGACGTCCACGCGTTCGTGGAGAGCGGCTTCGGCTGGGTCACCTGCACCGAGAACATCCTGTCCGAGTCCCGCGGCAACATCTCGGTGACGTCGGTCCTGGCCACCAACATCTTCGAGCGGAGCGGCGGGGAGTGGCTGCTCATCCACCACCACGCCTCCCATATTCTCACCGGCGACCCGTCCGCGGGCGCGTGACGCCCCAAGGAGGTCAGGTATGGAGGCCGTGAAGGACGCCAGCCATCTCTATGAAGTCGAGCGCCGCGCGCGCCACGCCGAGCGCCCGGGGTTTCGCATCACCGAGCTGCAGATCGGCCCGCGCCAGCAGGTGCCGTGGCACTACCACACCAGCATCCGGGACACCTTCTACGTGCTGGAAGGCCGGGTGCGCCTCTTCCTCCGCGATCCCAAGGAGGAGGTCCGCCTCGAGCCGGGCGAGTCGTACGCGGTGCGGGCCGGCCGTCCGCACCTGGTGACCAACGGCGGGGAGACGTCCGCGGTGTTCCTCGTCCTGCAGGGCGTGGGCGAGTACGACTATGTTCCCCTGACCTGATCCATTGCGGTTGTTCCGCCGACCTGATTCAGAGACGGCGCAGGAGCAGGTGGGGGCCGCCCTGGGCGGCCACCTCGTAGCGCCGCTCGAGGCCGCCGGCCACGATGGTCACGCGGCTCCCGTCCCGGGTGAGGGTGACGTCCGGCAGGTTCCGCCACGGGTAGGTGTCGAGGTTCACGAGCACGTAAGCGCTCTTCTCGATGCCGACCGGGAACACGAAGACGAGCGGTCGCAGGCTCAGGTGCGGCACGTAGGGATCCTGCGCGGAGACCGCGGCGCCCGGAGGGACGCGGGCCAGCACCGGGTAGGCCGCGCGCTGCTCCGCGACGGGCCAGAAGCGGGCGATCGCCAGGTTGTTCACGGTGCGCGAGGCGAGCGCGAGGCTCGCCACCATCGCCACCACCAGCACCGCCACCGGCCAGGCGCCCGGCCGCCGCCGCGCGAGGCGCGCGTAGCCGCCGACCGCGGCCAGGATCAGGAAGGGCAGGACGAAGGACTGGTACTGCGCGCGGAACCCGTAGAGCACCGGGTCGGCGCTGAGCAGATTCTGGGCCAGCGCGGGCACCACGCCCAGCAGGTCCCACCCGCCCAGGAGCGGCAGGAGCGCGAGCGGGGCCAGCATCGCGCCCAGGTACACCGCGCGACCCGGCGTGCACAGCGTGGCCAGCGTGCCGAGCGGGTGGAGGATCGCGTTCGCGACGATCTCGGTGAGCGAGCCGCCCAGGTGCGCGTAGCGCCCGAGATGCGAGTAGGCCTCGCCGCGATAGGCCGGGATGATGAAGCGCACGTCCACCGCCAGCAGGGCGAGCGCGGCAGTGGCGGTGACCGCCCCCGGCAGCCAGCGCCGGTGCGCCACCGCCATCCAGGCGCCGAGCCCCATCACCGGTAGCGCGGCGTCCTCGCGGCAGAGCAGCGTGAGCGCGGCGGGCAGGAACGCCAGCCACGGGCGGCCCGTCTCGACCGCCCAGAACGCGGCGAGGAGCAGGGGGATCGCGAGGGCGGCCGCGTGGAAGTCTCGCACGTTGATCCCGTGGAGCGACGGGTTGACCAGGTAGAGCAGCGCGAACGCGGCGGCGGGACGCTCGTCGCCGAGCCGCGCGCGGCCCAGGCCGTACACCGCGAAGCCGCCCAGGGCCAGCGCGACCGACTGCGCCACCAGCAGGACCGCCGGGCCCGGGACCAGCCAGTAGACCGGCACGAACAGGTACATGATCGGCGAGAGGTGATCGCCCCAGGCGTGCATCTCGGGCAGGCTCACGTAGGGGCCCGCGCCCCGGGCCAGGTTCCACACGAGCTGGACGTAGTAGCCGAGATCGAGCGCGTGCGTCGCGAAGGTCAGGTGGCGGGTCACCGTGACGAACGAGAGCACCACCGCGTAGGCCGCCACCCCGATCAGGACCGCCCGGCCCGGCCGCACCGCGGGCACCGGCCGCGGCGCCAGCCACGCGCGCAGCGCCACCAGCCCGAGCAGCAGGAGGAAGAGGTGCTCGGGTCGCCAGGGCCAGTGCTCTCGGCGGCCCGTCCAGAACGCGAGCGCCAGGCCGAGCCCGGCCGCGGCCAGGACGGCCGCGCCGTCGAGCAGCCGGGCGACGATCACCGGGGGCTGGCCGGCGGGGACGAGCCGGGACGCCCGAGGCGACTGTAGCGGCCCGCGATGGAGCCGAGCCGGCGGGAGCGCTTGAGGCCGGTCCGGTGGAGCAGGTGGCGCGCGACCACCCAGAGGATCTTGAAGCCGTAGGCGCAGGAGGCGGTGAAGCTCGCGGAGGAGGCCTCCGCGAAGTAGCGCACGGGCACCGGGATCTCCGCGATGCGGAAGCCGGTGGCCACGACCTGGGAGACGATCTCCTGGTCGAAGACGAAGCCGTCCGAGTTCATGCGGAAGTTGACCGCGTCGAGGACGTCCTTGCTGAACGCGCGGTACCCGGTGTGGTACTCCGACAGGTGGAGACCGAAGGCCATGTTCTCGACCTCGGTCAGGAATCGATTGGCCACGTACTTCCACCAGGGCATCCCCTGCTCGATCGCCGAGCCGCCGCCCGCGAGCCGGGAGCCCAGGACGAGATCGGCCTCGCCGCGCACGATCGGCGCGATGATCTGGGGCACCAGGGTGGGATCGTACTGGTAGTCGGGATGCACCATCACCACGATGTCCGCGCCGGTCTTGAGGGCCTCGGTGTAGCAGGTCTTCTGGTTGGCGCCGTAGCCGTAGTTCCGGTCGTGGACGAAGATCTCGAGTCCCAGCTCGCGGGCCACGTCGAGGGTGGCGTCGGTCGAGCCGTCGTCCACCAGGATCACCAGGCTGACGGTGTCCTTGGGCAGCTCCTCGTAGGTCATGCGGAGCGTCCGGCCCGCGTTGTAGGCCGGCATCACCACGACGATTTTCGGAGTGTCCTTCGAGGGCGAGGGCGGGAGCGTGGCGGCCATCTAGCGCGGCCCCACGCGGCAGACCGCGACGAACTGGTAGGCGAGCCCGCCCGGCCATCCCCTCGCCGCCCCCGCGCTCAGCGCGTGCACGCGCGCGAGCCAGCGGCCGTGCCAGCGCGGCGGAACCACGAGCGGCAGCGGCACCGGGGTGACCGCGAGCTCGCTCACCGTGAGCCCGGCGCCGCGCAGGAGCTCGAGCAGGGTGCGGCGCGTGAAGAAGCGAAGGTGGGTGCGATCCAGGATGCCGCGATCCGCGTAGTCGAAGCGGCCGGCCAGGAGCGAGAGGCGCACCCAGAGATGCGCGACGTTGGGCACCGAGACGATCACGGTGCCCCCGGGGACCAGGGCCTGGTCGAGAGCCTCCAGCACCGCCCGCGGGTCGCTCAGGTGCTCGAGCACGTCGCCGTACACGATGGCGTCGAAGGGCCCGTGCAGCAGCGGGAGCGCCGATTCCAGATCGGCCACCACCACCTCCTTGCAGCGGCCGCGCGCCCGCGCGGCCAGCTCCGGGTCGCGCTCGAGCGCGGTCACGCTCCAGCCCTGCGCGGTGAGGCGCTCGGCGAGGAAGCCGTCGGCCGCGCCCACGTCCAGCGCCCGGCGGCCGCGGCCGTCTCCGAGTCGCGACAGGATGACCGAGTGGCTCGAGTGCGGATCGTCCTTCAGGCGATACGGAGAGGCGCTCATGATCAGGGCCGCGGCGCGGGCGTGGCCAGGCACGCCTCCCAGGCCTCGTGCCGAGGCGCGCTCGCGAGCAGCAGGGCGAGCGACAGCGAGCCGAGCACGTAGAAGTCGAGGAAGAGCCCGCCCAGGATCACCAGCACGAGGCCGGCGAGCGCCGGGAACTCCGCGATGCCGCCCATCACGACGGTGGCGAGGGTGAGGCGTGCGATGGCCCTCTGCCGCGTGTCGTCGGGGCGCCGGGTCAGGAGCAGGCGCCGGAACCCGGGGAAGGAGGCGGTCACGATCCCGCTCGCGATCCAGGCCGCGTAGCGCACGAGGGTCACCTGGGACGCGGGCAGGTCTGCGTCGGATAGCGGGTGGCTCATCCGGAACATGCTGGCGATCACGGCGTACATCACCAGGCTCGTGATGAGGCCGCCGGTGATGATCGCGGCGGTCCGGTGCGCTTGACGGAGCTCGCTCGCGGCGTCCATTCTCCCTTCTCCGGAGCCAGGATAGCATCCGCCGCGCTCAGGGCTGGTTGGAATAGAGCCGCCGGCCCCCCGCCTCGATCAGCAGATGCACGCGCCCGGCCGGCAGCTCGCGCACCACGCTGCGGGCCGGGGTGGCCGCCGACAGCAGGAAGATGCGACGGTCTCCCTCCCAGGCGCGCGCCAGCGCGGCGGTGTCCCAGAACCGCGGCCGCGCTTCGGGAAAGGTCGAGCCGAAGGCCAGGTTGGACTGCAACCCATTGACGATCTGGACCCGCCGATCCAGCCGCAGCAAAGCCGAGGCGCTATTCTCGATCGCCCCCTCGTGCGCGAGCACGTCCGCGGGCCCGAGGCGGAGCTGGATCGCGTCGGTCATTACCCGCACCGAGCGGCTCTTGGCGAACAGCGTGAGCCCTTCGACGGAGAGCGGCAGGAAGGCGATCATGGCGGCCAGCAAGGCGCCCAGGCCCAGGAGCGGAAGCCGGCGCCAGGCCGCCACCGCCAGCGCGGCCGTCGCCAGCAGGAAGATCCCCGCGATCGGGCCGAAGAGCGGCCGGAACTGGGCGAGGAAGTCGCTCGTCGCGGCCTGGCCCTGCGCGGCCATGTTCCGCGCGGAGACGTCGGCCACCGCGACCGCATCCGGGGAGAGGCGCAGCCACCCGAGCCAGGCGCCGAGCATCGCCGCCCCCACCAGGGCGGTCGCGAGCAGCGCAGGGGCCAGCAGGCTGAAGGAGCGCGGGGCGCCCGCCGGCCGCTCGATGGCGTCGTCCCAGAGCTTGGCGACCAGCAGCGCCATCGCGGGGAACGCGGGCAGGCCGTAGTGCGGCAGCTTGAAGGGCGAGAGGGCGAAGACCCCCAGGGTGCCGACCGTCCAGAGGGCGAGCAGCATCCAGACGCGCGCCTCCGGCGTCTTCCACGGCCGCCGCCGGATCACCCGGGCGACCGCGAGCGGCAGCGCGAGGACCCAGGGGAAGAAGCCGACCGCGGTGACGCCGAGGAACTCGAGCGTCGAGAGCGGGACGTCCTCGTCGGGGAAGACGCGCTGTCGCGCGACGTTCAGCACGTGGTTGTCCACCACCGTGTACCAGAGGAAGCCGCGGTACTGCGATTCGACGAGCAGGTACCAGGGCACCGCGAGCGCGAGCAGGAGCAGGATCGCGGAGAGCGGCGCCCACTGCCGCCACGATCCGCCCTCCCGGGTGAGCCAGAGGAAGAGGGCCACCGCGGCGAGGGGGCCGACCGCGCCGAGGAAGTCCTTGGCCAGCCCGGCCAGGCCCAGGCCGCCGTAGAACAGCAGGAGCGGCCACCGGCCGCCGCCCAGGTAGGCCAGGATGAAGCCGTAGAGGCCCAGGAGGATGCAGGCGACGAAGAGCATGTCCGGCTTGACCATGCGCCCGAAGAGGAACATCTCGAGGTTCGCCGCGACCATCAGCCCCGCCATGAGCCCGACCCGGGCCGAGGCCAGGCGGCTGCCGATCAGCGCGGTGAGCACGGCCACCGCGACCGCGGCGAGCGCGGACCCCAGGCGCGCCGCCGTCTCGGTGGGCCCGAGCCAGGCGAAGGCGCCCGCCATGAGCCAGTAGGGCAGCGGGGGCTTGTCGAAGTAGGGCACGCCGTTGAGATGGGGTGTGATCCAGCCGGCGCCCCGCAGCATCTCCCAGGCGATGTCCGCGTGGATGCCTTCCGGCGGATCGAGGAAGGGCGCGGCGCCGAGGCGCGACACGTACAGCGCGGCGGCGACGATGGCGACGGCGAGCGGAGCGGTCAGCAGACGCTTGCGCGCCGGGGCCTCACCGGTCGACCCGGACCACCGCGTCCTGGGGAAGGCGGCCCAGGAGATCGGTGACCGCGTCGTCGAGATAGCCGCGGTCCTTGGACTCCAGCGTGACCTTCACCTTGTACTCCGGGTTGGAGAACTCGGGATACGAGCCGAGCAGCAGATCCGGATGGCCGGCGAGCAGCGCGTTGAGGTGATCGGCCAGCGTGCCCTCCCCCATGCTCACGTACACGCAGCAGAGATGGAAGGGCGCGTCGCGGAAGCGCT
>DATFUK010000646.1:0-2597 GCA_035260865.1 Candidatus Methylomirabilota bacterium
CAAGCTCCCAGGCTCGAAGGTCCTCGACGACCGCTTCATGGTCATCGAGCAGGCCATGGGCCTGCCCAAGGGCCGCGACGCGGGCCTCGCCTACGCCAGGCAGTTCATCGAAGAGATGAAAGCCTCCGGCTTCGTCGCCCAGGCCCTGGAGAAGTCGGGCGTCCGCGGCGTCCCCGTCGCCCCACCCGAGCCCGCCCGATAGACGCCGAGCGGTCCGGCGGGTGCGGGGGGCGGGGCACCCCCGCTGGGACACGCTGAGTCGCTTGCCCGCGCGGGCACTCGAACGTGCCACGAGACGGGGCGCGTGTGGCTTCGTCGTCCCGCAGAAGACACGGTCCCAGCGGGGGTGCCCCGCCCCCCGCACCCGCCGGACCGGCCAGGCGCGTCAGGCCAGCGGGACGATCGCGTAGAAGCGAGGCGTCGCGCCGACCGCGCGCGTGACGTGGCCCCGCCCGGTGAGATCCTCCGCCAGCAGCACGTCGCCCGGCCCGACGCGCACCACGGTGCCGTCGCCCACCTCGATCTCCGCCTGCCCGGCGAGCGTAATCGAGTACTGCCGCCGCGGCGCGCAGTGCCAGTCGAGGACGTAGCCCGGCGGGGCCACCCGGAACGCGAGGCCCGCGACGGCCTGCATCGGGGTGCCTTCCCCGTGCGCGCCCTCGGTGTCGGTGAACGGCTTCATGGGGAGCGACACTTCCTCGACGTGCGACTGCCCGTCCGCGCCGCTGTAGACCCGCCAGATCTTCGGCATACGATCCCCTTCCGTGAAGAGCTCTCGTGAGGCGCTAGAACTGCACGCGGCGCAGGACGGCGCGCGGCAGCACGCGGATGACCAGCATGATCCACCGCCAGATCCCGGGCGCGTAGACCTGGTGGCGGCCCCGATCGATGGCCCGAACCACCGCGGCCGCCACCGCCTCCGGCTCGCCCGCGAAGGGCGGGACGGGCAGCCCCGCGGTCATCGCGGTCCGGACGAACCCGGGCTTGACGCAGAGCACGCGCACCCCGCGCTCGCGGTAGACGAGGTCGAGGCCGTCGAGGAACGCCGACAGCCCGGCCTTGGACGCCCCGTAGAGATAGTTTCGCCGGGCGCGGTCGCCCGCCACGCTGCTGAACGCGCAGACGAGTCCCCCGCCCCGCGCGGCCAGCCGCGTGGCCGCCTGCTGGCAGAGGAGCGCGGTGCCGGTGAAGTTGACCTCGAGCAGCGCGGCGAGGCGGGCCGGATCGCCGGCCAGCTCCTCCTGGCGGCCGAAGGCCCCGCCGGTCACCACGAGAGCGTCGAGGCCACCCAGCGCGCGATCCGCCGCGTCGAGCGCCTCCGCGAATCCGGCCGGGCGCCCGAGGTCGAGCGGCGCGTGGCCGACCGGCGCACGCGGGCCGCGCGCCTCCAGGTCGCGCGCGGAGCGCGCCATCTCGGCCGCGTCGCGCCCGAGCAGGAAGAGCGCGTCGCCGCGCTCGGCGAGCGCCCGCGCGAGCGCGCGGCCCATGCCGCGGGTCGCGCCGACGAACGCCACCTTCACGCGCGGTCCCCGAGGAGGCGGACCGACTGGGCGGAGCGGAAGCGATGGCCGGGATCCCAGCGGTCGCGCACCGCGCGCCACTCGGCCAGGCGCGGCACCATCCGCGCGAAGTCCTCGGCCCGCGTCACCGCGTCCTTGGCGAGGTAGACGCGCCCGCCGTGGGCGATCACCACCGCGTTCAGCTCGTGGATCAGGGTCTCGGTAGCCGCGCCGCGGTACGCCATGTCGAGCGCGAGGGTGGTGCCTTCCATCGGAAAGGAGAGATAGGCGTCGGAGGCGGGGCCGCAGTCCTTGATCACGGCCAGGAACGAGGCCGCGCCCGCTGCGCCGAGACGGTCGAGGACCGCGGCGAGCGGCGCGGCGCCCGCCGCGCGCGGCAGCACGCACTGGTACTGGAGGAAGCCCCGGCGTCCGTAGAGCCGGTTCCACCCTCCCACCGCGTCGAGCGGGTAGAAGAAGCGGTCGTAGGACACGACGCGCCGCCTGAGCGTCCCGCCGTGCAGCCGGTAGTAGAGATAGTTGAACCAGCGCATGAAGAGCGGGTTCAGCAGCCACTCCGGCGCGTCCACCGGCACGCTGAGCGGCAGGCCGCGCGGCCACTTGCGTCCGGCCGCCTCCATCGGCGTGGCGTGGCGCCCGCGCATGAGGACGCCGCGGCCGACCGCGCGGTCGCGGGCCAGGCAATCGATCCAGCCGACGGTATAGGGCCAATCGTCCGCGCTTCGCTTGAGCCCGGCCAGCATCGCCTCGAGTCCCTCCACGCCCACCGTCTCCAGCACGATCCACGGCGACTCCACCCGGCGGAGCCTGAGCGTCACCTCCACGATGAGACCGGTGAGCCCCATGCCGCCCACGGTGGCGAGGAAGAGCTCGCGCTCGAGGGCGGGCCCGCATTCCACGCGCCGGCCGTCGGCGGTGACCAGGACGAGACGCTCGACGAAGCGACCGAAGGAGCCGTCGCGGTGATGGTTCTTGCCGTGGACGTCACAGGCCACGCAGGCACCGACCGTGACGAACTTGGTGCCGGGCGTGACCGGCGGGAACCAGCCACGCGGGACGAACACGCGCAGGACCTCG
>DATFUK010000647.1:0-5022 GCA_035260865.1 Candidatus Methylomirabilota bacterium
ATCATCCGGCCGTTGCGCGAGAAGTACTCGCAGCTCCAGGGATGCTCGTCCCACTCGAACTGCACGCCGTGCTTGCGCCCCGCGGCTTCCAGGACGCGCTGCCCTTCGGGAACCACTTCCTTGCCGATCCCGTCGCCGGGGATCACCGCGATGCGATACGTCGCCATGATCAGTGCTGCATACCCCATCGGCGGATGGTGCGCTGCTCGATGGTGCGGAAGATGAGGTTTTCCACCACCAACCCGATCAGGATCACGGTGAAGAGCCCGGCGAAGACGTTGGGGATCTCCAGCAGGTTCTTGTTCTCGAACACGTACCACCCCAGCCCACCGGAGCCCTGGCTGACGCCGAAGACCAACTCGGCGGCGATCAGGGTACGCCAGGCGAACGCCCAACCGATCTTGAGGCCGGTGAGGATGTTCGGGAAGGCCGCCGGGATGAGGATCTGCAGCACGTAGCGCGGTCCGGAAAGGCCGTAGTTGCGCCCGACCATGCGCAAGGTCTGCGAGACGGAGCGGAAGCCCGCGTGCGTGTTCAGCGCCACCGACCACAGAACGGCGTGGATGAGCACGAAGATGAGGCTGCCGTTCCCCAGCCCGAACCAGAGCACGGCGAGAGGGAGCAAGGCGATGGAGGGCAGCGGGTTGAACATCGCGGTGAGCGTCTCTAGGAGATCGGTGCCCACCCGGCTCGCCGTCGCCAGGGCGGTGAGCAGCGCGGCGAGCAGCAGGCCCACCCCATATCCCTGCAGCAGCACGCGGATCGACGCCCAGGTGCGTTGCGGGATGACCCCGCTCGCGATGGCGCTGAAGAAGGCCTGCACGGTGGCGGTGAAGGTGGGGAAGACGAGCGGATTGTCGACCTTGCGCGCGTAGATCTCCCAGACCGCGGCGAGCAGCACGAGCAGCGCCGTCTTGCGCACGGCGCTCTTGCCGAAGATGCGCTCCCAGGTCGTGAGCGGCTTCTCGACCACGCCGAACAGCTTGCTCTGCGTCTCGGCCACGAACTCCGGCCTCTGTACCTGCACGCTTCCATCAGGCATGGGCAGAAGCCTCCTCCTCCACTTCCTCCGCGAAGAGCATCCGCTGGATCCGTTGCGACAACTCCCGCCCCTCGCCCCCCTCGGCGCGACCCTTGCTGTTCAGCTCCGCCTTGACCTGCCCGGGATGCGGCGAGAGCAGCAGGATCCGGTTCCCGATCAGCACGGCTTCCGGGATGGAGTGGGTGACGAACAGCACGGTGAAATGGGTGTCGTCCCAGAGCTGCAAGAGCTCGTCCTGCATCTTGCGCCGGGTGAGCGCGTCGAGCGCGGCGAACGGCTCGTCCATGAGCAGGATCTCCGGCTCCATTGCCATGCCCCGCGCGATGGCCACCCGCTGCTTCATCCCGCCCGAGAGCGTGTGCGGGTAGCTGTCGGCGAACTTCCCCAGGTTGACCTTGTGGATGTAGTGCATCGCCTTCTCCTCGGCCTGGCGACGCGGGAGCCGCCCGCTCGCGGAGAGGGCGAAGGTGACGTTCTCGCGCACGGTCTTCCAGGGGAGGAGCTGGTCGAACTCCTGGAAGACCATCACGCGGTCCGGCCCGGGCTTCTTGATGGGGGTGCCGGCGAGCCGCATCTCGCCCTCCACCGGCTCGATGTAGCCGCCCACCGCCTTGAGCAGCGTGGATTTGCCGCAGCCGGAGGGCCCCAGGATCACGTACCGGTCCGACCGGAACACCTGGAAACCCACTCGGTAGGTCGCGGTGACGAGGTGGTCCTTGGTCTTGTACTGCAGCGTGACACCGCGGACGTCGAGGAGCGGCTCTGCCATCGGGCTACGAACCGGACAGCGAATGCACGTTGTCGAAGAAGAGGTCCTTCCAGGAGGAAGGCTTCTTGTTGATGCGGCCGACCTTGTGCATGAAGTCGGCGGTCACGTTCAGCCGGTGCGGCTCGAGCGTGAACTTCACCTTCGGGTCGCTGAGCTGCTTGACCAACTCGTCGATCGGCTCGTTGCTCCCGCTCATCCGCTTGTACGTCTCGGCGGCGGCCTTCTTGTCCTTGTTGATCTGATCGGTCGCCTCCTGGAAGGCGGCGACGAACGCCTGGTAGGCCTTCGGGTTCTGGTCGTGGAACTTCCTCGTCGACCACACCAGGTTGAAGGTCGCCGGGCCGCCCAGGATGTCATAGCTGGAGATGACCGAGCGCAGCCCCTTGGCTTGCTCCTGGTAGGAGAACGGCGGCGAGGCGAAGTGGGCGGTGATGCTCCCGCTGCCCGAGAGCAGCGCGGCGGCGGCGTCGGGATGGGACATGGAGACGGTGAGCGAGTCGAGCTTCTCGTAGCTCTTCTCGCCGAACTCCTTGGCCGCGGCCATTTGCAACAGCAGCGCCTGGGTGGAGATCTTCACGGTGGTGACGGCGATCTTGTCGCCGGGCCCGAAGTCCTTGAGCGACTTCACCTTGGGATTGCTGGTCATCAGCTCGTTGGGCATGTCGTTCAGCGCGCCCACCCCTCTGACCTCCATCGGGGTGCCTGCCGTCTTCGCCCACAGCGTGATGAGCGACGGCACGCCGCCCGTGCCGAAGTCGAGGCCGCCCGAGAGCAGCGCGTCGTTCATCGCGCCGGGACCGCCCAGCTTGGCCCAGGTCACCTTCACCTCGCCCAGGCCCGCCTGCTTGGCGTGCTTCTCGATCAGCTTCTGGTCCTGCATGAGCATGAGCGCCAGGTAGCTCGTGCCGTACTGCTGCGCGCACCGGATCTCGTTCGTCTCCGCGAACGCGGGCGCGGCGAGGAGGATGAGCAGCAGCGGGAAGATCTTCTTCATGGGCATGTCCTCTTCTAGAGCGCGGCGCAGACCGCGCGAGTGACTTCGTCGGTGTTGGCGGAGCCGCCCAGGTCGCGGGTCTTGACCCCGCTCCCGGTGACGGACTCGACGGCGGACATCAGGCGGCGCGCGGCGCCGGGCTCGCCCAGGTGCTCGAGCATCAGGGCCGCCGTCCAGAAGGTGGCGACCGGATTGGCGATGCCCTTGCCCGCGATGTCGAACGCGGATCCATGGATCGGCTCGAACATGGACGGAAAACGGCGCTCCGGATTCAGATTGGCGGTGGGGGCGATGCCCAGGCTCCCGGTCAGCGCGGCGGCCAGGTCGGAGAGGATGTCCGCGTGGAGGTTGGTGGCGACGATGGTGTCCAGGGTCGCCGGCTTGAGCACCATCCGGGTGGTCACCGCGTCGACCAGCTCGCGGTCGGTCTTCACGTCGGGGTAGTCGCGGGCGACCTCGAAGAACACCTCGTCCCAGAGCACCATCCCGTGCCGCTGCGCGTTCGACTTGGTGACCAGCGTGAGCTGCTTCCTGGGCCGCTTGCGCGCCAGCTCGAAGGCGAAGCGGTGGATGCGCGTCACGCCTGCGCGGGTGAACACCGCCGTCTCGGTCGCCACCTCCTCCGGCAGCCCGCGGTGGGCGCGCCCGCCGTGGCCGGCGTACTCGCCCTCGGTGTTCTCGCGCACCACCACCCAGTCGATGCCCTGGCCCGCGCGCAGCGGACTCGTCACTCCCGGCAGCACGCGCGCCGGCCGGACGTTGGCGTATTGATCGAACCCCTGGCAGATGGGCAGCCGCAGACCCCACAGCGAGATGTGGTCGGGCACCTTCTGGCTTCCCACCGCCCCGAAGAAGATGGCGTCGAACCCGCGCAGCTTCTCGAGCCCGCCCTCCGGGATGTAGTGGCCGCGCTCGAGGTAGTAATCGGAGCTCCAGGGAAAGCTCTCGACGTCCAGCCGGAAGCTCCCCTCGCGCGCCGCCACCTCTTGCAGCGCGCGCAATCCGGCCGCGATGACTTCCACTCCGATTCCGTCTCCGGGGATGGCAGCTATCCGGTGCGCGCGCATGGGGCCGCGCATCCTGACAAAGACGCCGCCTCGGGACAAGCCGTTCGTAGGATGCGACCCGCCAGGCGGTCTAGGTCCGGGCGCCGTGATCCAGCATGAGGACGGCGAACAGCACGGTCAGATACGCGAGCGAGAGGAGGAACTCGATCCGCGCCCACCGCTCCCCCGCGTCCGCCCGCAGGCCCTTGATGCCGTACCCCAGGAAGATCGCTCCCGAGAGAAGGGCGGTGGCGAAGTAGAAGCCGCGGCCGATCCCCAGCGGCACGAAGAGCAGCGACACGGAGACGAGAGCCACCGTGTAGCGCACGATGTTGCGCCGCGCCTCGAGCTCGCCGCCGGGTTGGTTGGACTGAACCACCAGGCCCGCGCGGGCGTACTCCTCCCGGCGGAACAGGGTGATGGCGAGGAAGTGCGGCACCTGCCAGAGGAACATGACGGCGAAGAGCAGCACGCCGGGGAGGTCCAGCCTCTCGGTGGCCGCGGTCCAGCCGATGAGCGGTGGGATGGCGCCCGGGACGGCCCCGACCAGGAGCGCCGCCGTCGTGTGCCGCTTGAGCGGCGTGTAGAGGAGCACGTAGCTGACCAGGGCTACGGAGGCGAGGAGGCCCGGGAGCGGGCCGACCGCGAAGGTCAAGAGCGGCACGGATATGGCGGCGAGCGCGAGCCCGAAGCGGAGCGCCTGCTGCGGATCCATGCGGCCGGCGGGGAGCGGCCTGTTCATGGTCCGCTTCATCAGGGCGTCGGTGTCGCGCTCGAGGTACATGTTGAGCACGTTCGCGGCCGCGACGATGAGCACGGTCCCGACGAGCGTGAGGATCACCGTGCGCGCGGACAGCCGGCCCGGCGCGAGCCACAGGCCGCTTGCGCAGGTGAACACCACCAGCGTGGTGATCCGCGGCTTGGCCAGCTCGACGTAGTTCCTCAACGCGGCGGCGGTCATACGGGCGCTCCCAGCGCCTCTCGCGCGGGCTGGCGCGCCTCCGCCGGACGGGTGAGCACCAGGAGCGAGACGAGGTCGGCGAGGAGCAATGCCGCCACCAGGAGGTGCGCGGTGACGGGCAGCAGATCCTTGAAGGTCACGATGGTGAGGATGCCCAGGGCGATCTGCGCGAGGACGAGCACCGGTCCCGCCCAGGCGAGCGCCCGGACC
>DATFUK010000648.1:0-5978 GCA_035260865.1 Candidatus Methylomirabilota bacterium
GCTGCTTGGCGTACTTCCACTCGTAGAGCGCCTTGCCCTCGTCGAGCCCCTCGTAGCACTGCAGCCGAATGAGATGCCGCCCGGTCACCTCGGCGAGCGTCTTGGCCAGCTCCGTCTTGCCCACCCCGGCCGGCCCCTCGATGAGCACGGGACGCCCCATGCGCGCGGCGAGGAAGACCACGGTGGAGATGCGACGGTTGGCGATGTAGCGGGCGTTCTTGAACTGCTGCTGGACGTCCTCGACGGACTGAAACATGGCGGCTCCCTGAGTGAGAATTGGGCGTCAGTGTAGCACACCGGCCGCGGCGGTTGGCGGCCCGGCCCCGACGGTGGGACACTAAATCATGGCCCCGACCCCGCCGCCCGAGGAGACCGCCCGCGCCCGCGTCTACCACCGGCGCCAGCTCGCGCTCTCCCTCCTCGGACTGGTCCTCTCCGTCGCCTACCTCCTGCTGCTCATCGAGACGCGCGCAGCCGCGCATCTCGCGCGGCACGTCACGCGGTGGACCACCGCGTGGTGGCTCGAGCTCGCGGTCGTCGTGATCGTCCTGGCCGGGGCGTACCGGCTGCTCACCTTGCCGCTCCAGTGGCTCGGCGGGTACTGGCTGCCGCGCCGCTACGGGCTGCTGCACCAGTCGCTCCGCCGCTGGCTCTGGGACGCGGCGAAGGCGGCGCTCATCGGCGCCGCGCTCGGCCTGCTCGCGGTCCTGACCGTCTACGCGCTGCTTCGGGTGACACCCTGGTGGTGGCTCTGGGGCGCCGCGATCTTCCTGGCCGGCTACACCCTGCTCGCCCTCGTCGCGCCGATCTGGCTCGTGCCGCTCTTCTATCGCTTCACCCCGCTCCCCGACGGAGACCTGCGCGCGCGGCTGCTCGCGCTCGCCCGCCGGGTCGGCGTACCGGTGACCGGCGTGTTCGTGGTGGACCAGTCGCGCAAGAGCCGCACCGCGAACGCGGCGGTGACCGGCCTCGGCCGCACCCGGCGGATCCTGCTCTTCGACACCCTGCTCGACCAGTTCACCGCCGAGGAGATCGAGGCGGTGCTCGCGCACGAGCTGGCCCACCAGCTTCACGGCGACATCCGCCGCGGGCTCCTCGTCCAGGGCTTCCTGACCCTCGTCACGTTCTGGGTCGCCGACCGCGCGTTGCGGGGGGGCGCCGGGTGGCTCGGTCTCACCGGCCCCGCGGACATCGCGGGCCTGCCGCTCTTCGGCCTGATCCTGGTGCTGGTGAGCCTCGCCGCGCTCCCGGTCGCCAACGGCTGGTCGCGCCGGGTCGAGTGGCAGGCCGACCGGTTCGCGCTCGAGACCATCCCGGATCCGCGCGCCTTCATCGGGTCCATGGAGCGGCTGGCCACGCTCAACCTGGCCGAGCGCGAGCCCCATCGCCTCGAGGAGCTCTTCCTCTATTCCCACCCCGCGATCGAGCGCCGAATCGCCCACGCGCGACAATTTCTCCACGGTCTGACCTGACAGTGTGTCGGAGCGGTATCGCTCGCTCGTCCAGTGAGCTTTCGTGGTACCGGTTAAATGGTTGTTATACATGGTATTATTGAATCGGTAGCCATGGCACTTCGCTTGCTTGGTACGCAGGAACACTTGAACGCATGCCAGCAATGGGGAGCCGAGACGATCTCGCAATGGCCCGAGTCAACAATCGCGGACTAGGCGGCGCCACGTCGCTCATCCGTCACCTGCAGATTCTTCGCACGGTGACCGAGGCGGTGAGCCGCTCGCTCGATCTCAACGAGGTCATCCAGAAGTCGCTGGGTGCCCTCACGCACGTGACCGGCCACGAGATCGCGAGCCTCCATCTCGTCTCCTCTGACGGCAAGACGCTCCTGCTGCGCGGCGAGCGCGGACTCTCCGATCGGCTGCGCGAGGTCAACGAGATGCTGCCGATCGGCCAGGGTCTCATCGGCCGGGTAGCCGCCTCGGGCCGCGTGCGCCGCGTGGACGACGCCGGGCGCGCGAACGACCTGCTGCCCGCGGCGCGGGCCGCGGTGAGCGCCGACGGCATTCGCGGGTTTCTCTGCGTGCCGATCCGGGCGCGGCACCGCATCCTGGGCACCCTCTCGCTCGGCCGGCAGACCGAGGACCGCTTCAGCAACGAGGAGGTCGCGCTGCTCGAGTCGAGCGCCGACCAGATCGGGCTGGCGCTGGACAACGCGCGCCTCTACACCGAGACGCGCCTGCAGCTCGAGGAGCTGCGCCGCTCCCACACCGACGTGGTGCGGGCCGAGCGGCTGGCCGCGGTCGGCGAGCTCGCGGGCGGGGTCGCGCACGAGATCAACAACCCGCTCATGATCATCCTGGGCCAGGTGCACCTGCTGCTGCAGTTCCAGGATCACGACGCGGTCCTCACCGGGCTCAAGGTCATCGACGGGGCCACCAAGCGCGCCGCCAACATCGTGCGGGAGCTGGTGCTCTTCGCGGAGCGCTCGCCCCTGCGCCGCGCGCGCTGCAAGGTCAGCGACCAGATCTACAAGGTGCTCTCCCTGCATCAGTCGCGCCTCGAGGGCGCCCACATCACGGTGCAGACCGAGTTCGAGGAAGCGCCCGAGATCTGGGCCGACAGCAATCAGCTCCAGGAGGCCCTCTTCCACCTGGTGCAGAACGCGGAGCAGGCGATGTCCGCCGCCCGCGGCTCCGGCACGCTCGCGATCCGGGTGCGCCCGGCGGGCGACGGCGTGCGGATCGAGGTCTCCGACGACGGGCCGGGCGTGGCGCCCGACGATCTGGCGCGCGTCTTCAACCCGTTCTTCACCACCAAGGCGCCCGGCGAAGGCCGCGGCCTGGGCCTGTCGGTCGCCCACAGCGTGGTGGCCGAGCACGACGGGCGTCTCTGGGCCGAGAACCGGCCCGGCGGCGGCGCGATGTTCGTGATCGAGCTGCCGGGTGGCGTCCCGGCCGTCGATCCCGCCCTCACCCCGTCCTCCTGACCCGTCCGCTCCCGTCGCCCGCCTCCGCGGGCTCGTGGTACTCTTCTTCCCCGTGCGCTCCGTCTCTCTCGCGCGAATCGCCATGGCGTTCGGCGCCGCCCTCACCCTGGCGGCCTGTGCCAGCCTCGATTCCCCGCGGCGCGCCTCGGATTCGCCGACCGTCCGCTGCGTGAACGAGCCCGGCCGTGGCGGGTCGCTCGACGCCACCCGGCCGCTCTTCTTCCTGTTCTGCGCCCAGTCCCCCTGACCGCGGTATCCCGGAGGCCCCCATGAGCACTGTCAAGGATTCCATCGCGCAGGCCGTCGACCGGCTGGGCGACGAGCTCGAGGCCCTCTCCCGCCAGATCCACGGGCACCCGGAGCTGGCCTACGAGGAGGTCAAGGCCTGCGGCTGGCTGAGCGACTTCCTGGGCAAGCAGGGCTACAAGGTCGAGCAGGGCGTGGGCGGGGTGGACACCGCGTTCCGCGCCACCATCGAGACCGGCGAGGGGCCGACCATCGCGATCCTGTGCGAGTACGACGCGCTGCCCGGCATCGGGCACGCGTGCGGCCACAACGTGATCGCCACCTCGGGCGCGGGGGCCGGCGCGGCGCTGGCCGCGGTGCGCGCCCAGCTCCCCAAGGGGCGGATCCAGGTGATCGGCACCCCCGCCGAGGAGGGCGGCGGCGGCAAGGTGAAGCTGATCAAGGCGGGGGTCTTCAAGGGCGTGGACTGCGCGATGATGATCCACGGCTTCGACCGCACGATCCTGCACCAGGATCTCCTCGGGATCGCCCGCGGCACCTTCGAGTTCACCGGCAAGGCCTCGCACGCCTCCGCGGATCCCTGGGAGGGCGTGAACGCCCTCGACGCGGTGATCACCATGTACAACTCGGTCAGCATGCTGCGCCAGCAGGTGCGGCCGGACTGCCGGATCCACGGCATCATCACGAGCGGCGGGGCGGCGGCCAACATCATCCCGGAGTACGCCTCCGCGGTCTTCTACGTGCGGGCGCCCCGCATCGACACCATGTGGGATCTCTTCAAGCGCGTGTCGGCGGCCGCGGAGGGCGCGGCCCGCGCCACCGGCTGCACGTTGAAGATCACCCAGCACGACAGCGTCTACGAGCCGATGAAGTCGAGCCGCGTGATGCTCGATCTCTTCGCGGCCAACATGAAGACCGCCGGCCTCACCGAGGGCGCGCCGATCCCCGACCGCCTGGGCTCCTCCGACATCGGCAACGTGAGCCAGGTGATCCCGGCCATCCAGCCCATGGTGGCCATCGCCCCCACCGGCATGGCGATTCACACCCGCGAGTTCGCCGACGCGGCGGTGAAGCCCCTGGCCCGCGCCGGGATGGTCGCGGCGGCCAAGACCATGGCCCTCACCACCTTCGACCTGCTCGCCGAGCCCGCGCGCGTGAAGGCGGCCCAGGCCGAGTTCGCGAAGAGCAAGTAAATGACCGCCGAGACCGCGCTGGAGCAGGCCAAGAATCGCGTCGCGGAGACGGTGGACCGGCTCGCCGACGAGCTCGAGCGGATCAGCCACCAGATCCACGCCAACCCCGAGCTGTGCTTCGAGGAGCACAAGGCCTCGGCCTGGCTCGCCGACTTCCTCGCCAAGCAGGGGGCCAGCGTGGAGCGTGGCGTCGGCGGGTTGCCCACCGCGTTCCGCGCCACCATCGACGGCCAGGGCCCCGGGCCGACCGTCGCGATCATGGCCGAGTACGACGCGCTGCCGAACATCGGCCACGCGTGCGGCCACAACGTGATCGCCACCGCGGGCACCGGCGCGGGCGCGGCCATCGCGGCCGCGCTGACCACCCTGCCCTTCCCGGGTCGCATCCAGGTGATCGGCACGCCCGCCGAGGAAGGCGGCGCGGGCAAGGTCCGGCTGATGGACGCGGGCGTCTTCAAGGACGTCGACGCGGCCATGATGATCCACGGCCGCTGCGGCACCCAGGTCTGGCGGCCGAGCCTGGGGATCATCAAGGTCAAGTGCGAGTTCTTCGGCCGGGCCTCGCATGCGTCGTCCTGGCCCTGGCGCGGGGTCAACGCGCTGAACGCGATGATCCAGCTCTTCGTCTCGCTCGACGCCATGCGGCAGCAGATTCGCCCGGACGCGCGCGTGCACGGGATCATCACCAAGGGGGGCGACCAGGCCAACATCATTCCCGAGCACACCGCGTCGGAGTTCTACCTGCGCGCGCCCACCAAGGACTACTGCCGCGAGCTGCTGCGCCGGTTCGAGGCGGCCGCGGAGGGCGCGGCCACCGCCACCGGATGCACCGTGAAGGTCGCCGCGGACGCGATCATCCACGACCCGCTGAAAGCCAACTTCGCGATGGCCGAGCTCTTCGCGCGGAACCTCGAGCGGATCGACTTCCCGGTGGACCCGGACGACGGCGAGGCGGGGTACGGCTCGACCGACTGCGGGAACGTGAGCCAGGCGCTGCCCACGATCCATCCCTATATCCGCATCTCCCCCGACGGGGTGCCCGGCCACTCGCGCGAGTTCGCGGAGTGGGCCAAGTCCCCGCTCGCGCGGACCGGCATGGTGGCGGCCGCGAAGGCGCTCGCGATGACCGCGCTCGACCTGCTGGCCGAGCCGCAGCAGCTCCGGAAGGCGAAGGAGGAGTTCGCGAAGGGCTAGTCGAGCCGGATCGAAAAGCCGGCCCGGAAGTCCGCGGTGTCCGGCTCGCGCTGCAGCAGCCCGCGCCCGACGCCCGCGTCGAGGCGGCCCCGCAGGAAGCGGTATTCCCCGTAGAGCTGGGCGCGCTCCGACAGCGGCAGCGCCATCCCCGCGTCCTCGAGCCCGTCGGGGTCACGCCGGAGACCGGGCGGCAGCGAGATCGGGGATCAGGTGCAGGTTCGGCTCGGGGGAGTCCACGGCCTGGCCCGCTCCCGCCCAGACGACGGCGGTCAGCCGCAGCACCCCGATTCCGGATCGCTCCCAACCGCTCATGCGGTCAAGTTTCTGCGGTGCGTCAATCCGCGAGGGCGCGGAGCGTCCGTCTCGCCTGGCCCAGATGATCGAGCTCGTGGAGCCTGAAGATG
>DATFUK010000649.1:0-3672 GCA_035260865.1 Candidatus Methylomirabilota bacterium
CCGTAGGGATGCGGCTTGATCTCGCGCGGCGGGGGCGGCAGCTCCTGGATCGTGCGCGGGTATTTCCGGGTCTCGCCCTCCGGCGCGTTGTAGACGAGCGTGACGTGCGGATTGGCAATGGCGACCTGCTCGAGGAACTCGTCCACCGAGGCGCGGCCCTTCTGGTAGCGTCCCTCGATCTCGAGCGTGACCTGGGTGCCGCGCGGGTGGTGCCAGTCGATCTTCTTGCTCTCGAAGATCCGCGGCTCGTTCTTCTTGGTGTCGATCTGCACCTCGAAGTAGTGCGTCGCCGCGCGCGGCCCGGTGCTCGAGGTGATCTGCACCGGCTTGCCGGTGGTGAGCTGCGCGTACATGCCCGCCGCGGAGATGCCGATGCCCTGCTGGCCCCGGCTCATGCGCAGGCGATGGAACTTCGAGCCGTAGAGGAGCTTGGCGAAGATCGGCGGGATCTGCTGGCGGACGATGCCCGGCCCGTTGTCGATCACCGTGACCCGGAAGCGGGTCGCCTGGCTGGCCGCGACCGGCGTTTCCTCCCCGCTCGCCGCGACCTCCAGGGTGACGACGACCTCGGGCAGGATGCCGGCCTCCTCGGCGGCGTCGAGCGCGTTGTCCACCGCTTCCTTGACGCAGGTGAGCAACGCCTTCCGCGGATTGTCGAAGCCGAGCAGGTGCCGGTTCTTGGTGAAGAACTCGGAGACCGAGATCTCCCGCTGGCGGGCACCCATCTCGGCGGCGGATGGGGCGGCCTTGGGCTCGGGGGTCGGCGTCCGGACGAGCGCGGTGGGCATTCCCCTCCTTGATATCAAATCCCTGCTCCGCAGCAGCCTTTTTTTGACCGACGACCCGCGAGCCTGTACTGTTCGGGACGCGTGGACTTCAATCTGACGCCGGCGCAAGAGGCTTTTCGCGAGGAGATCCGGGAGTTCCTGCGCTCGGAGCTGGCCGCCGCGCCCGGGCGCGTCCGGGAGGACGGCTGGGTCGTCGGATTCTCGCGGGCCTTCTCGGAGAAGCTCGGCAAGCGGGCGGCCGCGGCGCGCGCGCCGTGCTCTACGCGCCCGCCTACACGATCCAGGGTGGGACGAGCAGTATCTTGAGGAATATCATCGCGCATCGCGGGCTCGGGTTGCCCGCCGACTGAAGGGGAACCGCATGACTACCGTGATCGTCAGAGGGGACGCGACCGGGCTCGCGCAGGAGATCGAGACGGGGCGACACCGGCTGGTCGCGGACGAGCCGGTGGAGGCGGGGGGAACCGACACGGGCCCGGCGCCCTACGAGCTGCTGCTGGCCGCGCTCGGGGCGTGCACCTCCATGACCCTCTCGATGTACGCGCGGCGCAAGCAGTGGCCGCTCGAGCGGGTCACGGTTCGGCTGCGGCACGGCCGGATCCACGCCCAGGACTGCGCGGAGTGCGAGACCAAGGAGGGCATGCTCGATCGCATCGAGCGCGAGATCAGCCTGACCGGCCCGCTCGACGCGGAGCAGCGGGAGCGGCTGCTCGCGATCGCCAATCGCTGCCCGGTGCACCGAACCCTCGTCTCCGAGGTCGACATCCGCACGCGGCTGGTCTAGGCGGTGCGGCCGGCCGCGCGCGCCTTTCCCTGGTACCTCGCCGGAATCTCCTCGTGGTTCGCGAGCACCGGCATGCAGAACATCGTGTTCTCGTGGCTCGTCACGGTGGTGCTGCACGAGCCGCCCGCGCGGATCGGCGTCGCCCAGATGTCGCTCATGGCGCCCGCGATCTTCCTGATGCTGCTCGGGGGGGCGGTGGCCGATCGCGCGGATTGCCGGCGGCTGCTGGTGCGCGGGCATCTCGTGGCCGCGCTGCCGCCGCTCCTGCTGGGCGTGGCGATCGCGCGGGGCGGGCTGACCTACGTCGCCCTGATCGCCTACGCCCTCGCGGTCGGGACCGCGGGCGCGTTCGTCATGCCGGCCCGCGACGCGATGCTCACGCACGTGGCCGCGGGGGGGCTCGGCCGCGCGGTGGCGGTGATGACCGCCACCCAGTTCGCGGCGCAGCTCATCGGGATCGCGGTGGGCGGCGGCGCCGGGACGATCGGTGCGCCCGCGCTGCTGTTCCTGCAGGCGGCGCTGCTCGCCGCGGGCGGCCTCGCGGCGCTGCGGCTGCCCGCGGCGCCTCCGGTCCCCGGGGCCGCGGCCCGGAGCCGGCTCGCCGCCATGCGCGACGGGCTACGGGCCGCCGCCGAGTCGCCGATCGTGGCCCCCGTACTGATCGCGAACCTCGCGGTGGGCGTGCTCTACGTGGGCGCCTTCTTCGTGATCCTGCCCCTGATCGTGCGCGACATCTACGGCGGTGGCTCGGCGGAGCTCTCGCTGCTCAGCCTGGGGTTCTGGGGTGGCACGATCGGCTCCACCCTCGTCCAGATCCGGCTGGGGGCGCTGCGCCGCCCCGGCCGGGCCATCGTGCTCGCGCTCCTGCTCGGCGCGGGCGTGCTCGCGGCCATGGCGTGGCCGGGCCCGTTCCCGGCCCTGGTGGCGCTCTGCGTGGTGTGGGGACTGGGGGCGGGGGTGGTGATGACCCAGGCGCGGACGCTGGTGCAGGCGGCGGCCCCCGAGACGCACCGCGCGCGGATCCTGTCGCTCTTCCAGCTCGGCCTGATGGGAGGGGCGCCGGTCGGGGCCCTCCTGATCGGCTGCGTCGCCGGGTTCACCGGCCCGCGCGCCGCGGTAGTCTATCCCGCCGCGTGCATGTTACTGGTGCTGGCCGGGCTGCTGCTGCGCTCCCGCCTCTGGCAGCAGGGCGAGGCGCGGTGAGGCGGGATCAGCGCATCTCGTAGAGGTAGGGCGCGAACTTCATCTCGGCGCCGAGCAGATCGCCGCCCGAGGCGGGGTGCGGCAGCTCGGTGCCCGCGCGCTCCTGGATCCGGACCACGAGGTCGCGGTAGGACGAGGTCTTCATGACCCGACCGAACTGGGCCCGGTAGTTCGTGATCAGGCTGACCCCATCGATCGTGATGTCGCGCACCAGCCAGCGATTGCCCTGGTAGACCATCCAGTGGTCGAGGCGGATCGGGCGGCCGCCGCGGCCCATGATGACGGTGCGTACTGCCGCCCGGTCCCGCTCCACCGACTCGCTCAGGTACGAGACGGTGACCCCGTTGGCGTCGATGTCGGCCGCCGCCGCGAGCCAGTAGACGAAGCTGCGCTGGACGAAGCCCGAGAAGATGGACGTGAACTCCCGCTGCTCGACCGCGGTGCGCGCCTTCCACTCCGGCCCGAGGACGTCTTCCGATGCGCCGCGAAAGTCGAAGACCTTGCTGAACAGGGCGCGGATCGCGACGATCCGTTCGAGCGGCCGCTCCTCCAGCGTCGGGTCGGCGATGATTCGATTGGCCTGGGCGAACGTGGCTTGGAGCGTGCTGGTAGGACCTCCCGCCTCGGCGGCGCTGACGAGGAGCGTGATGACCACGACCGAGGCGAGGAAGGCGCGGAGGAACATGCCCCGGAGCGGTGCATCGCTTGTGCCACCGGAGGCGGGTCATCGACGAGCCCCAAGCCCGCGATTGAAGGCATTGAAGGCAGTTATTGCGGAGCCCGCCTTCCCCCGTCGCGCTCACGGGTGGACGATTACCGTCAGAGTGTCAGCCGCCTTTCAGCCGAGGATCGAGGAGGTCCCGCAGCGCATCGCCGAGCATGTTGAAGCCGAAGACC
>DATFUK010000650.1:0-8469 GCA_035260865.1 Candidatus Methylomirabilota bacterium
CCGTGCCGAGCTCCACCCACTGCCGCAGCCCGTGGGAGAGCTGGCCGACCACCGCGTCCGCGCGCCCGGTGAGGCCGATCCGCTCCAGGGTCTCGTCGACGATCTCGCGCGCCCGGCCCGCCGGGTTCGTGCGGCGCGCCGAGAGCCAGAGATGTTCCCGGACGGTCAGCGCATTGAAGAGACTCGGCACCTGGGTCTTGATCCCGATGCCCCGCCGCGCGATGGCGTGGGTATGGTCCCCGGTGATGTCGTGGCCCTGGAACAGGATGCGCCCGGCGGTCGGCCGGAGCTGTCCGGTGAGGAGCTTGAAGAGGGTGCTCTTGCCCGCCCCGTTGGGGCCGATGAGACAGCGAAGCTCACGCTCGGCGAGGGCGAAGTTCACGCTCCGCACCGCCTCGACGCCGCCGAACCGCTTCGAGAGGTCGACGGTCTCGAGCACCGCTCCGGTCATGTGACGTCGCGGGCCCGCGGAGGGCCGAAGGCCCGGGCGCCCAGCCGGGCGAGCGTCGGCACGAGGCCGCGCGGCACGAGGAGCACGAACACCAGGAAGATGACGCCGAAGATCAGGTTCGTGTTCGCGATCTGCTGGGTCCCGAACATGGTGCTGAGGTATTGCATGATCAGGCAGCCGATGATGGGGCCGAGGAGCGTGCCGAGGCCGCCGACGATGACCCAGATGATGATCTGCGATGTCATGGCCAGACTGAAGACGGTGGGGCTCACGAACGCCCCCCAGTTGGCGAAGAGACAGCCGGCGAGGCCCGCGATGCCCCCGCCGAGCGTGAAGATCAGGAGCTTGTGGAGCCGCACGTCGTAGCCGAGCAGCTCGCAGCGCGTCTCGTTCTCCCGGATCGCGATCACCACGCGGCCGAAATGGCTGGCCATCAGCGCGTGCAGCCCGAGGTACACGATCACGAGCAGGGCCATCACCAGGTAGAACATCTCGGTCGGATCGAGGACCCGGCCGGGGTCGCCGGGGAGATTCAGGGTGGGAAGCGAGGGCATCCCGTTGAAGCCGTTCAGCCGGGCCTTGCCGATGCGATACGCGTCGCCCGCGGTGCTGTTCATGAGATTGAAGAAGATCAGGGTGACGCTCAGGGTGATGACCCCCAGGTAGACGTCGCTCAGGCGACCGTAGAACATGAAGTACCCGAGGGAAGCGGCGAAGAGGGCGGGCACCACGACCGCGAGGACGACCGCGCCGGTGCTCTCGCCGAGGTTGATGGCGGTCACCGCGTACGCGTACGCGCCGAGTCCGAAGAACGCGGACTGTCCGAAGCACAGGATGCCCCCGTAGCCCCAGACCACCCCCAGGCTGAGCGCGAGGATACAGAGGGCCGCGAAGACGGTCAGCTGCAGGAGCTCGAATTCGTCGACCACCCGGGGCACCGCGAGGGCGACCGCGACCATCGCCGCGGTGGTCGCGGCGATCCCCGGATGCGGCAGACGCCGGATCACAAGCTGCCCCGGAACCACCGGCCGGTGATGCCGTGGGGGAGCACTCGCAGGAGGAGAATCGCGGCGGCCAGGAGGCCGGCCTCGCCGATCACCGGCGTCGTGAAGTACGTCAGGAGCTGGTTGACGGAGCCGAAGAGCCCGGCCGCCGCCGCGGTCCCGGCCAGGATGGCGGTGCCTCCGCTGATGACGGTGATGAACGCCTTGGCCACGTAGGCCGCGCCCACCGTCGGGAGGACGCCCGAGATCGGGGCGAGCAGGCCGCCGGCCAGGCCGCTGAGCGCGGCCCCGATCCCGAAGGTCATCGCGTAGACGCGGGGCGGGCTCACCCCGAGCGCGGCGGCCATGTCCGGATTCTCCATGGTGCCGCGCGCGATCAGGCCCAGCCGGGTCCGGCGCAGCACGACGAAGATGACCGCGAGGATCGCGGCGGCGACCACGATGAGGACCAGTCGATACACGCTGATGCTGTAGCGGCCGATCGCCACGCTCCCGAGGGGCGCGCGAATCCCGGCCACCGAGGTGCCGAAGATCGTGGTCACGAGGCCGATGAAGAACAAGCTCAGGCCCCAGGTGGCGAGAAGCGTGTCGATCATGCGGCCGTAGAGAAATCGAATGATGGCCCGCTCGGCGATCATCCCGATGACCCCGACCACGAGCGGCGCCACCACCAGCATCGCGATCCAGATGTTCACGCCGTGATTGGTGGCCACGATGGCCGCGTAGCCGCCGAGCATGAGGAACTCGCCGTGGGCGAGATTGATGACCCGCATCATGCCGAAGATGACGGCGAGTCCGATGCTGATGAGCGCGAGGCCGGCGATGCCGCTCAGCACTTCGATCACCAGGATGGCGGCGAGGTCCATTCCGCGCGAATGATAGGACTCCTCTCGAGAGAGTGTCAAGCGCGCCCGAATCGCGCGGCCCGCATCCTTGACGGCCCGAATCGCGGAGGACTATACTCGGGCCTCGCAGCGCGACCACGCGAAGTTCACAACTCTCGCTGGAGGCGTCTTATGAAGACCGACCGTCGGAAGTTTCTCAAGGGTGCCGGGGCAACCATCGGCGCGCTCGCCCTCGCCCCGAGCGTCATGCGGCACGCCTCCGCCCAGGCCAACGTCATCAAGGTGGCGGGCATCCACGATCTCTCGGGAGGCCTCGACATCTACGGGCGGCCGATGGTCGACTGCCTGACCTTCGCGGTCGAGGAGATCAACGCGGCGGGAGGACTGCTGGGCAAGCAGCTGAAGCTCATCAGTTACGACGCCCAGTCCAACATCCAGCTCTACACCCAGTTCGCCACCGAGGCGGCCACCAAGGAGCGGGTCGCGGTCGTCCACGCCGGCATCACCTCGGCCTCGCGCGAGGCGATCCGGCCGGTGCTCAAGCGCTTCAACACGCTCTACTTCTACAACACCCAGTACGAGGGCGGGGTCTGCGATCGGAACTGCTTCTGCACCGGCTCCACGCCCGCGCAGAACGTGGACAAGCTGGTGCCCTACGGTCTCAAGAAGTTCGGCAAGAAGATCTACACGGTGGCCGCGGACTACAACTACGGGCAGATCACCGCCAAGTGGGTCAAGAAGTTCTGCGTGGAGAGCGGCGGTGAGGTGCTGCAGACCGACTACTTCCCCCTCGAGGTCAGCGACTTCGGGGCCGCCATCACCAAGATCCAGGCGGCCAAGCCGGACTTCATCATGTCCGCCCTCGTCGGGGGCAATCACATCTCGTTCTACCGGCAGTGGGCGGCCTCGGGCATGAACAAGTCGATCCCGGTGGCGTCGACCACGTTCGGCAACGGGCTCGAGCAGCAGGTGACGTCGCCGGAGGAGCACAACGGATACCTGGTGTCGCAGAGCTACTATCAGGAGCTGACCACCCCGGCCAACCAGGCCTTCCTGAAGAAGTTCCTGCCGAAGTACGGGGCCACCAGCAAGTACGTCACGCCGCTGGCCATCCAGACCTATCACGGGATGCACCTGTGGGCGTCGGCGGTGAAGAAGGCGGGGAGCGTCGACCGGCTGAAGGTCATCGCGGCCCTCGAGCAGGATCACGTCTTCAACGGCCCCGCGGGCAAGACCGCGATCGACCCGAAGACGCACCATTGCAGCCTCGACGTCTACATCGCGGAAGCCAAGAACCGGGCGTTCACGGTGCTCCAGAGCTATCCGCAGCAGCCGCCCGCCGATACCGCGGCGGTGTGCGACCTCAAGAAGAATCCCAACGACAACCAACAGTACGTCATCGATGTGAAGGCCTAGCGCTCGTGGCCAGCGCCAAGCTCCCCACGCCCGACGAGCTCAAGGCGGTCGGGCGGCAGCTCGGCATGTCGCTGTCCGACTCCGACGTGGAGTTCTTCCTGGAGACCATGTCGGGCAGCGTGGCCGCCTACCACGCGATCGAGGAGATGGTGGACCCGATGCCGCGGGTCAAATATCCGCGGACCCCCGGCTACCGTCCCCAGGGGGCGGAGAACCAGTACAACGCCTGGTATTACAAGAGCGAGGTCACGGGGGCCCCCGAGGGCAAGCTCAAGGGCAAGCGGATCGCGCTGAAGGACAACGTGTGTCTCGCGGGCGTGCCCATGATGAACGGGGCGTCGACGCTCGAAGGCTACGTGCCCGACGTCGACGCCACCGTCGTGACCCGGATCCTCGACGCGGGCGGGACGATCCTCGGCAAGGTGCACTGCGAGTACTTCTGCTTCTCGGGCGGCAGCCACACGAGCGCGGCGGGCCCCGTCCACAATCCGAGGAGGATGGGCTACTCGGCGGGAGGGTCCTCGTCGGGCAGCGGGGCGGTGGTGGCGGCCGGCGAGGTCGACATGGCGATCGGGGGCGACCAGGGCGGATCGATCCGCATGCCGTCCTCGTACTGCGGCGTCTACGGGATGAAGCCGACCTACGGGCTCGTGCCGTACACCGGCATCTTTCCCATCGAGAACACCCTCGATCACGCGGGTCCGATGACCGCGACGGTCGCCGACAATGCGCTGCTGCTCGAGGTCCTGGCCGGCCCCGACGGTCTCGATCCCCGGCAGATGGACGTGAAGACGGCGGCCTACACGAATGCCCTGACCGGCGAGGTCAAGGGGCTCAGGATCGCGGTGGTGAAGGAAGGATTCGGCCACCCGAGCTCGGAGAAGGACGTGGACGCCCTGGTGCGCAAGGGCGCCGAGACGTTCCGGAAGCTGGGCGCGCGCGTCGACGACGTGTCCATCCCGATGCACCTGCAGGGCGTCGCGATCTGGACTCCGATCGCGGCGGAGGGCGCGACGTGGCAGATGATGAACGGCAACGGCTTCGGCTTCAACTGGAAGGGACTCTACGTCACGAGCCTCATCGACGCGCACTCCGCGTGGCGGCAGCGGGCCGACGAGCTCTCCGACACGCTCAAGACGACCATCCTCTTCGGGCAGTACGCGCTCAACAAGTACCGCGGACACTACTACGCCAAGTGCCAGAACCTCGGGCGCACCCTGCGGGCCGCCTACGACGCGGTGCTGAAGGACTACGATCTCCTGCTGATGCCGACCCTCCCGCTCAAGGCCACCCCGATTCCGAAGCCGGGGGCGCCGCGCATGGAGATCATCCACCGGGCCTTCGAGCTGCTGCCGAACACCGCGCCCATCAACGTGACCGGCCACCCCTCGATGAGCGTGCCCTGCGGTCTGAGCGACGGGCTTCCCGCCGGGATGATGCTGACCGCGAAGCACTTCGACGAGGTGTCGATCTACCGGGCCGCCTCCGCCTTCGAGAAGGCGGGCGACTGGATGGCGGTTCGCCCCTAGTCGCGACCCCGGATCACCCCGGCGACGTCCTCGGCGGTCGCCACCCACCCGAACTTGAGGGCGAAGTTCTTCAGCACCGCCGCGTGCAGGTCCGGCATGTACGAGGAGACCGCGTCGGAGACGATGGTGGTCCGGTAGCCGCGCTTGAAGCTTTCCCGCGCGGTTTCCTCGACGCAGATCTGGGTCACGGTGCCGGTGACCAGCACCGACTCCACGTGGCGGGCCTTCAGGAGGTCGTCGAGATTCGTGTTGTGGAAGGCGCCGTAGCCGAACTTGTCGACGATGGGATCGCCGGGCTCGGGATAGAGCTCGTCGATGATGTCCGAGCAGTCGAGCTCCTTGCCGACATCCCCGTAGTGGCGGAGAAAGCCCTTCCAGCAGCAGCACACCGGCGGGGCGAGGACCGGCGACCAGTCCCAGACGAACGTTCGCTCCGGTCCGGCGACGAACTTCGTGTAGATCACCGGGATGCCCCGCTCCCGACAGACCGCGAGGAGCGATTGGTGCACCCGGATGGTCGCTCGCGCCTCGGGCACTTCCAGGGGCGCCCCGACCCGGACGAAGTCGTTCTGCATGTCCACGACGACCAGCGCCGGGCGGGGGAGTTGATCGATCGCCATTCAAGGCCTCCGGGGTAGACGTTCGAGGGAACGCTCGTGTAGCCCCGACTGTAGATCCGACGCCGGCCGCGTGCAACGAGGACCCGGGGGCGTCTCCTCCGGAAGCGGCGGCCGACGCGCGTGCGCGAGGTACACGACGGCCCCGACCAGCGGTACCGCCCCGGCCGCCGCCAGCGCCCCGCCCAGGCCGCAGGCTCCCCCGACGAGGCCGAGTCCCCAGGGTCCCAGGAGCTGCGCCATGTCCGCCCCGAGGCCGAAGGTGTTGATCGCGGCCCCGCGGGCCGCGGGAGGGGCCGCCTCGCCGGCGAGCCCCGGGAGGACCACGAAGGCCACGCCGTACAGCGCCCCGCAGCCAACCGCGAGGACGAAGAAGGCCGGCAGGCCCACGGCGGCGCTCATGCCCACCAGGGTTGCCGCCAGCCCGACCATCGCGGGGGCGAGCACGATCGGCCGGCCGTAGCGATCGGCCAGCCGCCCGGCGAGCAGGCGGCTGGCCACCGCGCCCATCTGCGAGCCGATGAAGAGCACGCCGGGATTCCCGACCCCGCGCCCGATCGCCCAGAGCGGCAGGAACCCCGAGAAGCCGGCATAGGGTACCTGGGCGCAGAAGTTGAGGAAGGCCGGCATCAGCCCTTCCCGGCGAAAGCTCGTCCGGAGCGCAAAGGGATGCGCCCGTCCCAGTGGCTCGAACGGGCTGGCGGTCGCCAGGAAGCAGGCTCCGCCCCGACAGGGCGATCACGACCGCCCCGATCGCGAGCGCGGCGAGACGCTCGGGCGGCAGGGCGCCCTCGGGGAGGAGGCTCTGGTAGAGCGCCACCGCGATCGGAGGCCCGATGCCGACCCCGAGCGTGAGCCCCAGCGCCACGTACCCCTGCACCTCGCTGCGGCGCCCCGCCGGAGCCACCTCGACCGCCAGGGTGTACAACGCGGTGGTGCCGATGCTGAACGCCGCGCCGGTGAGCACGCGGTTCGCCAAGACGACCCAGCCGGTCGGGGTGAGCAGCAGCGCGGCCGCGCACGAGAGGAGCACGAGGGCGAGCGCCAGGGGCAGCCGTCGCCCGAAGGCGTCCACGATCCAGCCGCAGAAGGGGCGCACGCAGAGCTGGGCGACGCCGGTCGCCCCGAGCATGAAGCCGATGCGGCGCGCGTCGTAGCCCTGGTCGTGCAGGAACAGCGGCAGCACCGCCAGCACCCCGAAGTGGCCGGCGGTCCACAGCAGCAGGCCGCTGATGAGCGCGAGGACGTTGCGCTTGAGCGCCCGCGCCGGATCCGCGGCCATCGAGCCGTTCACCGCGGCTTGAGCGAGGGCAGCTCGGCGAAGTCCTCGGTCCGCGGCAGGTCGGCCACGAGCCGATGCAGCTCGGCCGGCGGAGTGGTCAGGCGGCGCTCGCCCAGGTCGAGCCACCCGATCGACGACGTGACGGTGGCCGCGGTCCGGCCGTCGGCCCGCACGATGGTGTTCCGCAGCCGGAACCGCGCCCCGTCGGGCGAGATCCCGGCGAGCTCCAGCCGGACGACCGCGGGGTCGAGCAGCCGCAGCTCGGCCCGATACTGCAGCTCGTCGCCGGTCACCACCGGTCCGATGTGGTTCGCGACGAACGAATCCATCGAGTAGCCCCGGCTCGCGAAGTACTGCATCCGGGAATCCTCCGCGACCTCGAGGTAGGCGACCGTCCGCATGTGACCGTTCTGGTCCACGTCGGGCCAGCGGGCGTGGATCGGAACTTCGAAGGGGGCGGTCTTCTCCATGGTCTCTCCTCCGGCGGCGGCCGGCTCCGGCCGCGCGGGAAATGATCTGCTGACCGACAGGCTACGTCCGCCCGCTCGGCCCACGCGGTACGAAATCCGTACTGCCCCGCCCGGGGCGGCCGGGTTATGGTCGGAGCATGAAGAGCTACGGCCAGTTCTGCTCGATGGCGCGCGCCCTCGATCTGCTTGGGGAGCGGTGGACGCTGCTCGTCGTGCGCGAGCTTCTCTGTGGAAGCCGCCGCTTCGGGGAGATCCAGCGCGGGATCCCGCGCATCTCACGCACCATGCTCTCGGCGCGCATGCGCGAGCTGGCCGACGCCGGCGCGATCGAGCGGCTCGACGGCGACGGCGGCCCCGAGTACCGATTGACGCCCGCCGGGCTGGAGCTCGCGGGAGTCGTCCGCGAGCTGGGCACGTGGGGCCAGCGGTGGCTCCCGCGCGAGCTCCGCCCCACCGAGCTGGACGCGCACGCCCTCGTGTGGGACATCCACCGCCGGGTGCGGCGGGACGCCCTCCCGGCGCAACCCTTCGTCGTCCGGATCGAGCTCACCGATGTGCGCGGCGCGGCGGGTCGCCACTATCTCCTGCTGCGCCGCAGCGAGGTGTCGCTCTGCACCGCCAACGCCGGTTTCCCGGAAGCGCTGTGTCTGCGCGCCACCCGCCGGACCCTGATCGGCTGGTGGCGGGGCGACCTGACCTTCCGGCAGGCGCTCGAAGCCGGCCTGGTCCTCGAGGGGCGCCGCGACCTGATCCGCGCCTTTCCGGGGTGGTTCGAGGGCTATCTCTTCGCGGCGGTCGCTCCCGCGTCCCGGGAGACCACGCCCCGTCGGAGGCTAGTCCGCGGCTAGCGACTCG
>DATFUK010000651.1:0-15235 GCA_035260865.1 Candidatus Methylomirabilota bacterium
GTGCCAGGGTCAGGAAGTGCCAACGGCGGCGTTGCGGAGCTCGTCCTCAGCGCCGGTCCCGTCGCCAAGTTCGTCCTGCTCCTCCTCGCGACCTTTTCCGTGATCTGCTGGGCGCTGATCGTCGAGAAGTGGTGGGAGTTCCGGAAGATCCGGCGTGAGTCGCTCCGGTTCCGGCAGATCTTCCGGGAAGCGCGCCGCTTCTCGGTGGTGTACGGAGCGGCCAAGAAGCATCGCGACAGCCCCCTCGCCCAGCTCTACGTCGCGGCGGGCCAGGAGCTGGTCACCGCCTACGGGAGCGCCGAGATGGTGGACCACGTGCTGGACGACGCGGACGAGGGCCTGGTCGTGGATCGGCTGGACGCGACCAGCCGCGCGCTCCGGCGGGCCGGCTCCTCCGAGGTCGCCCGCATGGAGCGTTACCTGCCCTTCCTCGCCACGGTGGCCAGCTCGGCGCCCTTCATCGGCCTGTTCGGTACGGTCTGGGGCATCATGACCGCCTTCCAGAACATCGGCCAGCAGGGCTCGGCCAACCTCGCGGTGGTGGCGCCGGGCATCTCGGAGGCGCTCGTGGCCACCGCGGCCGGCCTCGGCGCGGCCATCCCCGCGGTCATGGGTTACAACTTCTTCGTCAACCGCACCAAGCACTGGGCGATGGAGATGGAAGGCTTCACGCTGGATCTGCTGAACGCCTTCGCTCGTCCGGCGCAGAAGATGGCACGGGTGCCCAAAGATGGCCATTAAGGTCGACACCCCCGACTACGGCGGCGGCAGCAGCTATCGCATCGGCGGGACGATGTCCGAGATCAACATCATCCCGCTCGTCGACGTCATCCTCGTGCTCCTCCTCATCTTCATGCTCACCGCGCCCCTCATGTACCGCGGCATCGACGTCAACCTGCCCAAGAGCTCGGGCAAGCCGACCGCGGTCGAGGAGCGGGTGGTGCTGACGGTGACGAAGGAGCAGACGATCTACATCAACGACAAGCCGGTGGCCCTGGGCGCGGTCGAGCAGGCGCTGCGCGACCTGTTCAAGAACCGGCAGGACAAGACGCTCTACCTGCGAGCGGACCAGGCCCTGCAGTACGGCCTCGTGGTGGAGACCATGGACCGCGTGCGGCGCGCCGGGATCGAGAAGCTCGGCATGGTGACGGAGCCGACCCGCGCTCGATGAGCTCCACGATGGCCACCCGCCGCTACCCCCTGGGACCGCTTCCGGATCCGGGCCTGCGACGCGCGGGCCCGGCGCTGCGCCGGGCGCCGCTGCCGATGGCCGCCATCTGGGTCTCGGCCATCGGCCACGTACTCGTGTTCGGCGGCATGGCCGCGTTCGTGATGTGGGGGGGCTGGCGTCCCGAGAAGGTCCAGGTCGTCAACCTCGTGCCGATGGTGGCCGCGGTCGGGAACCCGAACGCGCCCGCGGCGCCGACGCTCCCCGCGCGTCCGCAGGCCCCGGTGGCCCCGCGCGTCCCCGAGCCCGAGCCGGCGGAGAAGGCCCCGGCTCCACCCCGCGAGGCGCCGAAGCCGGTTCCCGCGCCGAGCCTCCCGCCCCCGTCGCTGCCCGCGGCCAAGCCGCTGCCCCCGCGGACCACCGTGCCACGTCCCGGCGAGAAGGAGCTACCGTCGCTCGCCACGCCGCCGTCGGGGCGGCCGCAGGGCGAGAAGGCGGCCGAGTCGACGCGTCCCCAGGAGACGGCCTCGCTGGGATCGGCGACCGGCTCGGTCACCGGCGCGGGTGCCCTCACCCTCGACGTGGGCGACTTCCCGCACGCGTGGTACCTGCGGCAGGTGCTCCAGAAGGTCGAGCAGGAATGGCAGCGACAGAACCAGCCCACCGACCCGCAGCAGAAGCCGCAGATCTACGTCGAGATCCAGCGCGACGGCTCGATCAAGCCGCCCGCCATCCACAAGAGCTCCGGCAACGCCTTCTACGACAATGCGGCCCTTCGCGCGGTCATGGCGGCGGGCCCTTTTCCGAAACTGCCCGACGACTGGACGAAGCCGTCGCTTCGCATCCTGTTCACCTTCGACCTTCGTCGTGGCTGACATACGAATGGGTGAGCCATGATCAAGATGATGCGTCCCGGACGTCCGCTCGGATTCCTGGTCGGGCTGGTGCTGCTGGCCGCGCTGGGCGGCGCGCTCTCATCGCCGCCCGCCGCCCGCTCGCAGGCCGCCGACGTGCTACTCAATGTGCTGGCCACCGGCGCCAAGAAGCTCAACATCGTGATCCCGCACTTCACGGTGGTGGGCGGCCCCGACGCCCAGGGGCTCGGGAAGGGTCTCTCCCAGGTGACCGCGCGCGATCTCACGTTCTCGAGCCTCTTCAGCGTCGTCTCGGACGTGCCCGCGATTCCGCCAGGTGATCCGGCCGCGGTCCGCGCCGCCTTCGCCAACTTCGCGTCGGCGGGAGCCCACGCGGGCCTGCAGGGCGTGCTCACCCTGCGCGGGGATCGCGCCGAGCTCGAGATGCGCCTGCACGACCTGACCTCCCCCGAGTTCCGCCTGATCGGCGCCAAGAAGATCGAGCTGCCCGCCACCCAGACCCGGCGGCTCGCCCACAAGGTGGCCGACGAGGTGGTGCTCCAGTTCACCGGCGAAGCGGGCGTCGCGGACACCAAGGTCGCCTACGTGAACTCGGGCTCAGGCAGCAAGGAGCTCAGCCTGATGGACTACGACGGGGCGAGCGCGACGCGCGTGACCTCGAACAACTCGATCAATCTCTCGCCGGTGTGGAGCCCGGACACCCGCTCGCTCGCGTTCACCTCCTACATGCGGGGCTACCCGTACCTCTACCGGATGTTCCCCTTCGAGAACCGCCCGGTTCAGGTGCTGGCCGGCTTCCTCGGCATCAATACCTCGCCCGCCTTCAGCCCGGACGGCAAGTCAGTAGCTTTGACCCTCTCCCGCGACGGCAACCCCGAGGTGTACGTGCTGAACCTCGCGTCTGGCGCCTTCCGCCGGCTCACCACCTACAGCGGCATCGACACCGAGCCCAGCTGGTCTCCCACCGGGCGGGAGATCGCCTTCGTGTCCGAGCGGGCCGGGGGGGCGCACGTCTTCGTGATGGACGCGGAGGGCGCGAACGTGCGGCGGCTCACTCAGGCCGGGTTCAACACCCAGCCTCGCTGGTCCCCCAAGGGCGACACCATCGTCTTCACGTCGCGCCAGGGCAACTTCGATCTCTGGGCCGTCGGCCCCGACGGGTCGAACCTCCGCCGCCTCACCGCGGGCCCCGGCAACAACGAGGGCGCCTCGTGGGCCCCGAACGGCCGCCACCTCGTGTTCCAGTCCAACCGGCTGGCCGGCGGCTACCAGCTCTTCACGATGCTCGCCGACGGCTCGGAGCAGCAGCCCCTCACGCGGGCACCCGGGGAGTCCACAAGTGCTTCTTGGTCCCCGCGCCTTCCGTGATACGATCTTTTCACAGCGAAAATGATCACCAAGCGCATGAAACCTAGGAGGATTTGACTCATGGCGCATCGACGGGGAAGCGTGCTGCTGGTCGCTCCAGTGCTCGTTCTTTCTCTCTTCCTCGCGGGGTGCCCGAAGCGGCCCGCCACCACGGCCGCCTCCGCGCCTCCGCCGACCGGCGCGCCCTCGTCCGCGGCGCCTTCAACGGGAGGAGAAACTCGCGGCGGCGCGATGACGCCGGCGCCGCTCGCACCCGCGACCGCCGCGCCCAGCACGACGCCGCCCGCGCCGAGCGAGTTCCGCGAGACCGACAGCCTGAAGGACGTCTTCTTCGACTTCGACAAGTACGACATCCGGGCCGCCGACGCCAAGATGCTCGACTCCAACGCGGCGTGGCTGAAGACCAACGACAACCTCGTGCTGATCGAAGGTCACTGCGACGAGCGCGGCACCAACGAGTACAACCTGGCGCTCGGCGAGCGGCGCGCGAAGGCCACGATGAACTACCTGGTCGGCCAGGGCGTGCAGGCCAACCGCATCACGATCATCTCCTACGGCAAGGAGCGGCCCACCTGCACCGAGCACAGCGAAGCGTGCTGGGCCAAGAACCGGCGGGCGCACTTCCTCGTGAAGGCGCGCTGATCGACACGGAGTTCGTCGTGTCGTCCCGATCGACCGCGAAGGGGAGCCTCCGGCTCCCCTTCGCGGCTTGGACCCTCCTCGCGGTCGCGCTCACCGCCGCCGCGGGCTGCGCCGACGTCTCCGGCCAAGCCCTGCAGCAGGACGTGGCCCAGCTCCGCCAGGACCTCAACTCGCTGACCCTCGCGGTGCACCGGAGCCGCGGGGACACCGAGACCGTGGTGGGCCAGCTCGACCGCCGCACCCGCGAGCAGAACGCGGAGAGCGGCAAGCAGAGCGCTGCCCTGAACGCGCGGCTCGACGCGCTCTCCGCGGAGGTCGCGCGCGTCTCCGCCCGCGTGGACGAGCTGTCCCAGCGCGTGGAGACCCTCGGGCGCGGCGCTCCGTCGGGCGGCGCGGCGCCGGTGCCCCCGCCCGCGCGCGCGGGTGCCCCCGCCCCGCCGGTCGCGGCGGTGCCTCCGCCGGCCAGGTCGGGCGGCGCCAGCGCCGAGGAGAGCTACCAGGCGGCCTATCTCGACTTCAGCAAGGGGCTCTATCCGCTGGCCGTCTCGGGCTTCCGCGATTTCCTGCGGCGCTTCCCGGACTCACCCCTGGCCGACAGCTCGCAGTACTGGATCGGGGAAGCCTACTTCAGCATGGCGCGCGCCACCGCGGCCCAGCCCGAGAAGGCCCGGGAGAACCTCGAGCAGGCGGTGCAGGAATTCCGGAAAGTCGTCGTCGCCTACCCGCGCGGGAGCAAGGTGCCCACCGCGCTCTACAAGGAAGCCCTCGCCCTCGTGGAGCTCAAGCAGACCGCGCTCGCCCAGGCGCGGCTGCAGTACCTGGTCGAGCACTTTCCGCAATCGGAAGAAGCCCCGCTGGCGAAGGAGCGGCTGGCCAGCCTGAAGGAGTAGCGCGAAGCGCTACGACTGCTCGTCCTGCTCCGCCGGGTTGAAGACCCAGATCACCGTCACGTCGTCATCCGGGCTCGAGTACACCATCACGCTGCGGTCCGGGTCGGCGGACGACACCTCCTGCACCACCACCGGCGCGGCCAGGGTCACCGGCGCGCCGGGCCAGAGCATCAGGCCGAGCGCGAGGCTCGAGACCATGAGGCTGCCCAGCGCGACCCGCGGATGGCCCCAGACCGGCTTCCAGTACGGCAGCCACCAGGATTCGCGCACCGGCCGCGGCGCCTCGCTGGCGATGCGCACACGGACCGCGGGCCAGAATCCGGCCCAGTCGGGATCGGCCACGTCGGGCGCCGCGCTGCGGACCAGCAGACGGATGCGCGTGAGCTGCGCCACCTCGCCGCCACAACGGGCGCAGCGGGCCGCATGAGAGGTTGTCCAGCGACCGGCGCGGGGCCCGAGCGCGCCATCCACCAGGCGCTCGAGGCGGGGGCGACTCCAGAGACATCCGAGGCTCGGCATCATCGGAAGTATACCTCGTAGGCTGTGACGCGGGCTGGCCCTTGAATATTCCCGACGGACACCCTAAGGTCGGAATTCCTATGGAAGAAGCCCTCACCATCCGCGTCCCCGGCGGACCCGCTCTGGAGGCCCGGCTCGGGGCCGTGGCGAGCCCCACGGGCGGCTTCGTCGTCTGCCATCCCCATCCCCTCTACGGGGGCGACATGGACAATCCCGTGGTCATCCGGGCCGCCGAGGTCGCCCAGGCCGCCGGCTACGCGACCCTCCGCTTCAACTTCCGTGGGGCGGGCGCCTCCGAAGGGGCCCACGACAAGGGCGGGGCCGAGCAGGAGGATGTGAGAGCCGCGATAGCGGGGCTCGCGAGCCATCTGCCCGCTGGCCACCGGGTCGGGGTCCTGGGCTACTCGTTCGGGGCCGCGATGGCCGCCCGGGCGACCCGGCCGAGCACCCCGGAGACGCCGCTGGGGCTCATCGCTCCGCCGCTCGGGATGTACGATCTCGACTTCCTGCAGGCGGGCCCCGGGCCCCTGCTGCTGGTGGCCGGCACCGCGGACTCCTACTGTCCGGTCGAGGCGCTCCATCGGCTGGCCGCGATCACGTCGGCCGAGGAGCGGATCATCGAGGGGGCGGACCACTTCTTCTTCGGCAAGCTCTATCCGCTGGGTGAGGCGATCGGGGCCTGGCTGGCGGGGTTACCGCCGGCCCGGTGATCAGAGCCGATCGCGAGGCAGCCGGGGCGGCGTGGCGGTGCCCGCGGAGAGGATGATGCGGATACCCTCCTCCACGGTGAGGCCGGTGGGCAGCGTCTCCTCCTTGGCGACCACGATCACGTCCCCGAGATAGAGGTTGTTGGTGGGGACGAACACCGTCACCATGGCCCGCTTGCCCTCGACGCCGTCGAGCAGCAGCTCGGAGGTGACGAAGCCGAAGACGTACTCGCCCTTGCGGGGATGCTCGGCGAGCACCACCGCCTTGAAGGAGTTACGCTGCTGGGGCGAGAACGACTCCAGGAGCTGCTTCACGGAGGGATAGATGCTGCGGAAGATCGGGACGTGCTCGAAGAGGCGCTCGATGCGGGCGAGGATGCGGCGGCCCACCACGTTGCGGGCGATCGTGCCCATGATGAAGATGATGACGACCGCGGTGAGGAAGCCCAGGCCGGGGATGCGGCGGCCGAGGATCTGGGTGTACACCGGGGAGAAGAAGTCGTCGATCGCGTTCCAGAACACCCACAGCAGCCACGCCGTGGCGATCGCGGGAACGGTGGAGAACAGTCCGGTGATGAACCGAACCTTCATCCAATTGCGGAAACGACCCGACATGTCGAATCGATGAGACCACGCGGCCCAGGGCAAGTCAAGGAACTGACCGGCAAGGTGGCGCTCGTCACCGGCGGCGCGGTGCGCGTCGGCCTGGAGATCGCGCGCGCGCTCGCGGACGCGGGCGCCGACGTGGCGGTGGGCTATCGCCGCTCGGCCGCGGAGGCCCGCGCCGCGGTACGCGATCTCGAGGCGCGCGGCGTCCGCGCGGCCGCGCTGCGCGCCGACGTGGCCCGGCCGCTCGAGGCGCGCGCGCTCGTCTCGGGCGCGGTGCGGCGGCTCGGCCGTCTCGACATCCTGGTCAACAACGCGGCCCTGTTCTTCCGCACGCCCGTGCTCACCACGACGCCCGCCCAATTCGACCGGCTCCTCGCGGTCAATCTGCGCGCGCCGTTCTTCGTGAGCCAGGCCGCCGCCCGCGCCATGGGCCGGCGGGGCGGGCGCATCATCAACATCGCCGACGTCGGGGCGGTGCGCGCCTGGGCTGGCTACGTGCCCTACTGCATCTCCAAGGCGGGCGTCGTCATGCTCACCCGAGGGCTCGCCGCGGCGCTCGCCCCGCGCATCCAGGTGAACGCGGTGGCCCCCGGAGTCGTACTGCTACCCGAGGGGTTCCCGCGCGAATCGGGGCGACGGCTCACCGCGCGCATCCCGATGGGCCGGCACGGACGGCCCGCCGACGTGGCGCAGGCGGTTCGCTTCTTCGCCACCTGCTCCGACTACGTCACCGGCCAGGTGCTCTTCGTGGACGGCGGCATGTCGGTCATCTGATCGGCGCTACACGAGAAGACGGAGGGCGCCGGGGCAGATCTCGATATCGAGCGGGGTGCGGACGCCGAGCTCGCCGTCGAGCTGGACGGGGAGCGGCGCGCCCGCGTCCACCCGCACCCGGGCCGCGCGCCGGAGCTGGATCCGGGGATTGGCGAGATGACCGCCCCAGTACACGGTGGGCAGCCAGCGCAACAGCTCGAGCCGACCGAGCGCGCCGAGGCGCACCACGTCGAGGAGCCCGTCGTCGGGACGCGCGCCGGGCGCGATGCGCATGCCTCCGCCGAACCACGCGCCGTTGCACACCACCACGCTCGCGGCGGGACCGGCCCACCCGTCGCCCTCGTCCAGGCGCACCGCGATCTCGATGGGCCGGTAATCACGGAGACTCGTCACCACCGCGCGCGCATAGATCAGTGGGCCGCCCCGCGCGCCGGCCCGCTCGGCCACCGTCGCGTCGAACCCCGCCCCGGCCGAGCCCAGGAAGTATCGCTGACCGCCCGGCCATCGGACGAGGCCCACGTCACGCGAGACGACGCGTCCGTCCACCAGGCGGCGCGCCGCGCGCCGGGGATCCCGCGCCAACCCCAGGTTGCGGCAGGCGTCGCGCCCGCGTCCGGTCATGATCGCGCCCACCGCCACCGGATACTCCGCTCGCAGCGGGACGACGCCGTTGACCACCTCGTTGAGCGTGCCGTCGCCGCCCACCGCGACCACGAGGGGAACGCGGGCCCTCGCCGCCTCGGCGGCCAGCGTGGCGGCATGACCGGGCGCCCGAGTCTCGACCATCTCGAAGGCGAACTGCCGTCCGGTGAGGAGGTCGCGGAGGGAGGGCCAGAGGCGCCGGGCGCGCCCGCCGCCGGCCGCGGGGTTGACGACGAGGAGGGCGGGGGCGGCTATGTGCGGCCGACGCGGCCGCCGCCCATGACGCGCATGAAGTCGCTCATGGACGGAAAGCGCATCATCGGATTCTCGCGCTTCTCGGCGCCGATGGTGGTCTGCGACCCGCCGTAGTTGTGGCCGGGCAGCACCACCGTCTCCTCGGGCAGCGCGCCCAGGCGCTGCGTGAGCGAGGTGTACATCTCCTGCGGATCGCTGCCGGGCAGGTCGGTGCGGCCGCACGAGCGGATGAAGAGCGTGTCGCCGGAGATGAGGCAGCCGTCCACCAGGAAGCACTGCGAGCCCGGAGTGTGGCCGGGCGTGTGGATGAAGGTCAGCGGCACCTGCCCCACCTGGAGCGTGTCCCCGCCCCGCACCTGCACCACGTCCGACCCGAAACCCTTGAGGAACTCGCGCTCGGCCTGGTGCACGTAGACCTTCATGGGGTGCTTGGCGAGCAGCTCCTCCACGCCCGGGATGTCGTGGCCGAAGAGGTGTCCGCCCACGTGATCCTGGTGGGTGTGGGTGACCAGCGCGCCGATGAGCCGCATGTCGTCCTTGGCCACCAGGTCCGCGATGCCGTCGATCTCCCAGGCCGGATCCACCACCACGCACTCGCGGCTCGCCGGGTCGCCGATGAGGTAGACGAAGTTCTGCATCGGCCCCAGCTCGATCTGCCTCAGGTACGGCGGGGCCTGCGCCATCAGTTCCCGTTCACCCACACGAGCTGGTAGTAGCCGCTGCTCACGACCTGCGGCTGATACGCGCCGCCGACCATGACGCCCTCCGCGGTGATGTACCCCGGCACCCACACATAGGTCGTGGACACGGTCGGCACCCACTGGTAGGCCCAGTAGCCCGCGCAGCACCCCACCGAGGGGCTCGTGAAGATCGGCGGCCGGCCCGGATGACCGTGGGGCGGCTGGACCGGCGCGGCGGGCGCGGGGCGGGGCTCGATGGGCCCGGGCGGCGGCGTCATGGCGAAGGGATTCGGAGCCAGCACGGTCGGGCGCAGCTCACCGGCGGCCGCCGGACCGAGCGGCCCGCCGAGGGCGAGCGCAAGACTTGCCCCAAGACCTAGGATGACGGCGGCTGTTCTCATGATCATCGGACGCCTACCTCGCTAGGCCTATTCTGCCACTGGCGCCCCGGCCGGAGAAGCCGGACTTCAGGAGGGGATCTCGGCTCTCGCCTTCCGCAGGTCGTCCAGATCCTTGCTGGCCACCGCGTAGATGCCGGGATCGGCCTTCAGTTTCACGTAGGTGACGGCGCCGTCGGTGCGCCCGACCACGAGCGTGGCCAGCTCGGCGCCGCCGTCCTTCCACACGGTCACCTCCAGCTCGGGCTTGTCGAGGCCCCACTTGGCCGCGTCGTCCGGGCCCTTGGCCGCGATCTCCTTCCACTTGAGGCCGCGGAGGGTCAGGAGCATGCCGGCCACGCGGCCTTCCTTGGTGCTCCCGCGCGACGGCTCCACCACCTTCCACACCGTCTCGCCGCTCTTCTCCACGACCAGGGGCTTGTCGCCCGCGGCCACGCGCGCCTTCCTGACGTCGCCGATCTCGAAGGCGGGGAGCAGCGCGTGGTCGCGCAGCTCGGCGACCCCGGGCGCGAGGTCCGCGAGCATCTTGCCGTCCACCAGCATCACGGGGCCTTCGCCTCGCACCGCGGCCACCGCCGCGGGCTGCCCGCCGCGGCGCTCGGTCGAGGACTGCAGCAGGAGCGTCTTGGGCTCCTTGGCGCCCTCCTCCCAGAGCCGCACCGTGACCTCGGGGCGGGGCAGGAAGCGCGCGGCCTCCGCGGGGGTCTCGGCGAGGAAGCCGAGGGCGCGCAGGTCGCGGATCTTCCACAGCAGCCCGGTCACCGCGGACGAGTCGGCCTTGAGGGCCTCCGGCGCGGTGAGCTTCCAGCCGGTGCCGTCCTTCTCGAGCGTGACCCCGCCGCGCGGGTGCACGAGCTCGACCTTGGTGAGCTTGTCGTAGGCGTAGGTGACGACGGTCTTGTCGCGCAGCCCCGCCACCGTCTTCGGGAACGTGGTCCACACCGCCTCCGCGGTCAGGAGCACGCCCGGCTCACCGTCGCGCTTGACGTAGACGCCCTTCTTCTCCGGCACCGGGCGCCCGACGAGCAGACTCCGGGAGGAGCGGTCCTTGTCGCGACCGAGCCACACCGTGACGCGGGCCGGCTTGTCGAGTCCGTAGGGGGCGAGCGACTTCGGCGCGTCGTCCACGAACTCGATCGCCTTGGCGCCTTCCAGCTTCTCGAGGAAGTCGGCCACCATCTCCGCGTCGGCGCGGAGCGGACGCGGCTTCACGATGCGCCACTTGCCCGGCTCGTCGGCGACGAGGCTCATCTGATCGCCGGCCACGTCGAGGTCGAGGCCGGTGAGATTGCGCCGGTCGAGCGCCATCACGCTGCGATCCCGGAAGTCGGCCACCGGGCGCGCGGTGTCCCGCGCGACGCTCTCCGACATCGTCATCACCGCCGGCTTGTCGCCCTCGCGCGCGTAGACCCAGACCCCGGTCGGGTTCTTGCTGCCCACCCGGAGCACGAGCGGCGCGGGGGTGCCCTTGACGTCCAGGCGCACCTCCGCTTCCGGAGGCGCGAGCCCGAAGTCGGCCGGCTTCGCCGGATTGGGATCGATCTCCCGGTCCATGCGGGCGGTCGCGAGCCCGGTGACCATGTCGTCCACCGCGGCCCGGTCGGCGCGCACGCGGAGCGGCTGGAGCATCTCCCAGCCGTCCGCGGTGCGCTTCAGGCGGACGGTCTCGCCCTTGCGGGCGATGGTGACGCCCTCGACATCCTTGGGCTCGACGGTCCAGATGCGTCCCTTGGCGGACTCCGCCTTCTCGCGCTTCGGGTTGAGCCAGTAGGTGTCGTAGTAGAAGAAGCCGCCGAGGCCGGCGGCGAGCAGCAGGAGGACGACGAGGGTCTTGCCTCGCGCCATGGGCTAGCGCGCGCGGCGCCGCTGCAAGATCACCCCGATGCCGCAGATCAGGACCGCGCCCGGCAGCACCAGGAGCGGCAGGCCCAGCACCAGCCTGGACTGGCCGGACGTCAGCACCACCGGGTTCTGCTTCGGATCCTTGGCGCGGATCGAGATGAGATCCTCCTCCTCCGCGAGCCAGGACACGACGTTGAGGAAGAAGTCGCGGTTGCCCTGCGCCCCCAGGAACTGGTTGGAGGCGAAGTCGGCGGTCCCCACCACCACGATGCGCGCCTTCGGCGGCTTCTTGGCGGCGTCGCCCTCCGCCTTCGGATCGGGCTGCGCGTCCACCGTGGCCACCAGCGCCACCGAGAGCGGCCCCGTCTTCTCGTTCGGATCCGGGGTGGCCTTGCCGGTCTGGAACACGTTCTTGTCGGTCTCGCCCCACGACTGGCGGCTGGTCTGGGCCAGCGGCGAGGCCTGCACGCCCTTCGGCAGCGCCTTGGCCACCGACACCGAGCGCGTGAGCGGGAACAGGGTCATGACCCCGCCCATGTCCTTGGTGATCGGATGCGGCTCGTACGTGCCGACCACCGGGACGAGCGGCCCCACCCCGAAGAGCTGGCCGATCGGGTTCAGCTCGATCACCACGTCCTCGTCCACCACGATCCCGTACTTGGTCAGATACTTCATGGTCGCCTCGGCCTGGAAGGGCGCGGCCATGAAGAAGACCTTGCCCGCCCTGGCGATGTAGCCGTCGAGGGCGGCCAGCTCCGCCGGGAAGAGATCCGTCTTCGGGCTCGGCACCACCACGATGGCCGCGTCGTCGGGGATCTTCGGGTCCCGGGCCAGGAACAGGTCCTTGACCTCGTAGTTGGCCTTCTCCATCTGCTCCTTGGCCTGGCTGAAGCCGGCGCGGTCGGTGCTCCCGATCTCGCGCTCGCCGTGGCCCTTGAGCACGTAGACGACCCGCTTGCCCGCGCGGGTGATCTTGACGATGGCGTTGGTGAGCTTCTCCTCCTCGGCGTCCTGCACCTTCTCGGTGCGCGTCTGCCCCGCCGCTCCGCCCTCCAGCACCACGGTGCCGTAGCTCTCCACCCCGTACTGCCGGGCCAGGGCGGGCGCCCGGTCGGTGTCCTCCAGGCGCCACGTGAACTTGCCCCGCGAGTAGGTCGCGTACTGGGTGAGCAGGTCCTCCGCGGTCTTCTTGCCCGGGGTGTCCGAGCGGAAGAAGGCGATCGCGCTGACCGGGGCCTTGAGCGTGCGCAGCACCTGGATGGTCTGAGGCGAGACGCTGTTGCGCTTGTTCTCGGTGAAGTCCCAGCGGACGCTGTGCCGCAGCGAGATCGCGTTGGCCGCGACCACGATGCCCAGCGCGAGCAGCACCATCACCGCGGCCCCCGCGCCGTAGCGCGCGGTGCGCGTCCCCATCGCGGAGCGCGCCTCGCCGGTATTGAGGGCGAGCGAGAGCAGCAGGAAGGCGCCGCCCAGGCCCAGGAAGACCCACTGGCCGGGCACCCCGGGATAGAAGTTCCACAGGGCGAAGGCCACCAGCAGGCAGACCACCGCCGCGGTCAGCGCGTGGCGCTTGAGCACACTCATCGGGCTAGCCCCTCCACCGCTTGGACTCGAGCGAGCGCAGGGTGAAGAACAGCGCGACGGCCACGCCGGTCACGTAGTACACGAGGTCCTTGGTGTCGATGAGACCGCGGGTAAACCCCTCGAGATGGTCGCCGATCGAGAGATACTGGAGCACGGTGCGGGTGGTGCCCCCCGCGAACTCGGCGCCCCAGCCGATGACCCAGAACGCGAGCAGCACCCCGAAGGTCCCGAAGCCGGCCACGATCTGGTTCTCGGTCAGCGAGGAGATGAGCACGCCCACCGCGAGGAAGACCGCCCCGGTCAGGATCAGCCCCAGGTAGCCGGTCATGATCGGCCCCCACTCGACGCGGGTGAAGTAGGCCACGAGGCCCGGGTAGAGCAGGGTCAGGCCGAGGAGGATCAGGTAGAGGGCGAGGGCGGCCAGGTACTTGCCGGCGAGCACCTCACCGTCGCGCACCGGGTAGGTGAGCAGCAGCTCCATCGTCCCCGACTTCTTCTCCTCCGCGAAGAGCCGCATGGTCAGCATCGGGATGAAGAACAGGAGCACCACGCTCATGTTGGTGAAGAGCGGGCGCATCACGTTGTCCACCACGTTGAGATTCTGGCCGCCGAACTGCGGCTGCATGAACGACCGCATCGAGGCGTCGCTGTAGAAGAGGAAGATCTGGCTGAAGAACCAGCCGGAGATCACCAGGAAGAAGGTGAAGACCACGTAGGCCACCGGCGACCCGAAGTAGAGCCGCATCTCCTTCTTGAACACGGGCAGCCAGCGCATCAGCGCGCCTCCTCGGTCTCGACCGCGGCCGCGACCGGCTCGGGCGACTCCTGCTCGCCCGCCACCGCGCGGATGAAAACCTCCTCGAGGCTCATGCCGACCGGGTGCAGCTCCTGGAGCGTCCAGCCCTTCCCGGTGACGAGGCGGACCAGCTCGGGCCGCACGTCGCGGTCTCGCGCCGCCTCCACCAGCACCCCGGCGCCCCCGTCGCGGGCGGCCAGCGGCTGCACGCCGACCACGCCCGGGATCGCGCCCACCGCGGGGGCCAGCTCCGCGCCCGCCCCGGCCACCCGGAGCTCGATGCGCGCGGTCGGGAAGGCCTGCTGGACCAGCTCCGACTCGGTGCCCTGGGCCACGATGCGCCCCCGGTTGATGATGACGACGCCGTCGCACACCATGGAGACCTCGGGCAGGATGTGGGTCGACAGGATCACGGTGTGCTGCCCGGCCAGCGACCGGATCAGCGCGCGGATCTCCGCGATCTGCCGCGGGTCGAGCCCGATGGTGGGCTCGTCCAGGATCAGCACCTCCGGATCGCCCAGGAGGGCCTGGGCCAGCCCCACCCGCTGCCGGTAGCCCTTGGAGAGCTTGCCGATCAGCCGGTTCTGCATGTCCCCGATGAAACAGCGCTCCATCACGTCGGCCACCCGGCCGCGGCGGGCGGTCCGGGTCACGCCCTTGATCTCGGCCACGAAGTCGAGGTACGCCGCGACGGAGAGATCGGGATAGAGCGGCGCATTCTCCGGCAGATAGCCGATCCGCCGGCGGACCTCCAGCGACTGCGCGAACACATCGTAACCGGCGACCCGCGCGGTGCCGCCGCTGGCCGGCATGAAGCACGAGAGGATCTTCATCGTGGTGGACTTCCCCGCCCCGTTGGGGCCGAGAAAGCCGACGATGCGGCCCTTGTCCACGTTGAACGACACGTCGTGGATGGCCGTGACCGGCCCGTAGCGCTTCGTCAGATTGTCGACCTGGATCATGCGTGCGGTCCGGATGCGGCGAGGACCGTCGGAAAGTATAGCATAGGGCTAGAAGAGCCCCGTGATGACGCCGTCCGGCGTGACGTCGACCTTCTCCGCGTTGGGACGGCGCGGCAGCCCGGGCATGGTGGTGATGTCACCGGTGATGGCCACCAGGAAGCCGGCGCCCGCCGAGATGCGGATCTCGTTGACCGTGATCTTGAATCCGCGCGGGCGGTTGAGCAGGGTCGGGTCGTCGGACAGCGAGCGCTGAGTCTTGGCGACGCAGATCGGGAGCCTCCCATAGCCGAGCGCTTCGGCCTGGGCGATCTGACGCTCGACCCGCTTGGGGTATTCGACGCCGTCCGCCCCGTAGATCCGCCGGGCGATGGTATCGAGCTTCACCGTGATGGGGTCGTCGAGCGCGTAGAGCGGCGCGAAGGCCGAGCGCTCCCGGGCCAGGAGGGCGAGCAGGCCCCGGGCCAGCTCCTCGCCGCCCTCGCCCCCGCGCCCGAACACGTCGGCCACGTGCACCGCCACCCCCA
>DATFUK010000652.1:0-2770 GCA_035260865.1 Candidatus Methylomirabilota bacterium
GAAGCGGCTGACGTAGGACACGAGCTGGCGCACCGGGAAGACCATGTCGCGCGTGCTGCCCTGCTGGCGCCGCTCGCCGTTGACCGTGGTCCAGAGACCCAGCGCCTGCGGGTCGGGGATCTCGTCGGTGGTCACGAGCCAGGGTCCGATGGGCGCGAAGCTGTCACAGCTCTTGCCCTTGGTGGTCCCGCCCCCGTGCTCCATCTGGAACTCGCGCTCGGAGACGTCGTTCATCAGGCAGTAGGCGGCCACGTAGCGGAGCGCGCTGCCTTCCGCCACGTTGAGCGCGGCGCGGCCGATCACCGCCACCAGCTCCACCTCGTAGTCGAGCTTCACCGCCCCGCGCGGCCGCGCGATCGGGTCGCCCGGCCCGCTGATCGCGCTGTTGGCCTTGATGAAGATCGTGGGCTCCTTCGGGAGCGCCATCTTCACCTCTTCCGCGTGATCGGTGTAGTTGAGCCCGATGCAGACGATCTTGCCGATGCCGGCCAGCGGGCAGCCGAGACGGGGCTTGCCCTTGACGACGGGCGTCTGCGACGGCTTCGCCGCGCGCAGCCGCTTGAGTCCGGCGGGCGTGAGCGTCTCGGGGGTGATGTCCCGGACGACCCGGGACAGATCCCGCAGCTTCCCCTCCGCGTCGATCAGCCCGGGCTTCTCGGCACCGGCCCGGCCGTAGCGTACGAGCTTCATGTCGCCTCCTCAGTGGGCCGCGAGGCCGGGAACCGACATCACGAGATGGAGGTAGCCTCCGAGCTCGTTGATCCTCCGCGTGTCGCGCGCCACGAAGGCGGCGCGCTCGGCCTCCGTGAGATCGAGCCCGGCCAGGGCCGCGCGCGCGTCGGTCTCGAAGCGCGCCCGGTACTCCTGGTCCTTCTTGAGCCGGTACAGCAGGCTGTTCACCGCGTAGCGGCTCACGGGAGACTCCACTCGACCGCGGCCAGGTTGATCCGCGGCAGCTCGCCGAAGTAGCGCACCTGGGCGCGCGCCGGGGTCACCGCCCCCAGCAGCACCATCCAGTTCAGGAACTCGTGCTCGCCCGTCTTGTGCAGCTCGTCCACCCCCAGGTTGCGCAGCGGCTCGTGCTCGCCCGCCTCCATCCAGTGGATGAGCTTGCGGTCGAAGACGGTGTCGGTCTCGCCGACCCGCGGCAGCGACAGCTCGGGGAAGTGCGAGAGCCCGCCGGTGGCGATGATCCCCACCTTCCACGGAGAAACCGCGACAACTCTGGCAAGATGCCGGCCGAAGTCGAAGCAGCGCTTCGGGGTGGGCTGGGGGGCCACGAAGGAGTTGACCCAGATCGGCACCAGCGGCGGGATGGGCCGGGTGCCGTGCATCGTGTTCACCGGGCTCAGGAAGGCGTGGTCGACCGGCGCCTCCCAGGACATCGCGAGGTCGAATCCCGCGTCCATCCCCTTGGCGAGGATCTGGTTGGCCAGGTCCTCGTGCAGCGGATACTCCTCCGGCATGTGATCGAGGACCGCGTCGAAGGCCTCCGCGTGGTCCTGCTTCATCCGCTGCACGGTGCGGCCGATGCGCACGCAGAGCGCGGGCACCGCGTTGAACGAGAACGCGTTGAGGTGATCGTCGGCCACCACGATGAGCGCGTCGGGCCGGGCCGCGGTGAGCCGCTCGCCCATGCGGGCGATCTCGGTCATGCACTCGACGGTCTTGCGACGGCCCTCGTCGCCGCACGCGCGCTGGTAGTAGTCGGGATCGAGAACGTGCGACATGGCGCCGGCGAAGATGATCTTGCCCATGCGGGCCTCCTTGGAGAGCGGTCCGTCGCGGATCGTAGCGGATGGCCCGCGCGGACGCAAGGCGCGCGCGTCTTGCGGCCCCGATGCGGTGCGACTAGACTGAAGCCCCCGGGAGGGACACCGACATGGGCCAGGCACTCGACGAGCTGCTCCGCACCCACGTGGCGCGTTTCACGGACCGCCGCGCCGACTGGGACGCCTTCGCCGACGCGCGCGTGGAGGGCTTCAAGCGCGCGCAACATCGCTTCATCGGCTCGGGCGCCTCCGGCAAGGCCGACGCCGCGGTCATCCCGGCCCAGCACTTCACCCTCTCCGTCATGTTCATCCCGCCCGGCCAGGGCAATGCCCCGCACACCCACGAGGTCGAGGAAGTCTTCTTCATCCTCGAGGGCAAGGTCCTGGTCTTCATCGAGGACGGCGCGGGCCACCGGGCCGAGACGGTGCTGGGCCCGTGGGACTGCGTCTCCTGCCCGGCCGACGTCATCCACGGCTTCACCAACGTGGGGCTCGAGCCCGCGTATCTGCAGGTGATGCTCGGCAAGGCCAGGCCCGAGCTGATGACGTATGCCGACGGCGATCTGCAGTCCCGCCGCGACGAGCACCTCCGCGCCGCGGGCTCTCGCGGCTAGCGTCCCGGTCCCCGCTCCCACGTGCTTGTCGGCGCGTCACCGAAGCGGAAGGAAGACGGCCGCTTCGTCACCGGCCAGGGCCGCTATCTCGACGACGTGCGCGTGCCGGGCCTGCTCCACGTGGCCCTGGTGCGGAGCCCCCACGCCCACGCCCGCGTGGTCTCGATCGACGGCCGCGCCGCCCGCGGGCTGGCCGGGGTGGCCGCGGTGTGGACGCTCGACGACCTGCCGGAGCTGGCCGTCGCGAACGTGCCGCCGCTCGTGCCGGAGCCGAAGAGCCGGCCGTACGTGCATCCGATCATGGCGGGAAAGCGGGCGCGCCACGTGGGCGAGATCGTCGCGATCGTGATCGCCGACGATCCCTACGTCGCGGCCGACGGCGCC
>DATFUK010000653.1:0-5527 GCA_035260865.1 Candidatus Methylomirabilota bacterium
CTCGGCAACACCGATCTCTCGCTCCGCCTGCTCTTCTCGGACGGGACATTCGGCGCCGCGAACACCGCGTTCTCCACGATCCCCCTGCTGCTGCCCGCGCACAGCGGGTGGGTGACTAACGTGTTCGCCATCACGCCGGCCGATCTGACGCCCGGGACCGGGAGCGTGGTGACCGCGCTGCACAACACGGTGGAGCTGCAGCTCTACCACGGGTCGGGCGCGACCGCCGAGTCCGTCACCGGCACCCTCGGCGTGGACAACATCACGGCCACCCCCGAGCCGAGCTCGGCGCTCCTGCTCGGCTCCGGCCTCCTCGCGCTCTATTCGTTGAAGACCTGGCGGGGCCGGAAGCCCCGCGCCTGATCCCACACGCTCCGGAGGACGATCCCATGGCGGACAGCGAGCTGCTCTACGAGGTGAAGGACCGCATCGCCACCATCACGCTCAACCGGCCCGACAAGATGAACGCCTTCACCGGGCCCATGATCGATCGCTGGTCCGCCTCGCTCAACGAGGCCCAGGCCGATCCGAACGTGAACGTAGTGATCGTGACCGGCGCGGGCAAGGCCTTCTGCTCCGGCGGCGACGTCGGGCGCATGGGCACCGGCGATCCCACCCCGCTCGACAACAAGAACGGCCTGTGGGAGCACATCCACCGCGTGCCGAAGGCGCTCGAGGCCATGGACAAGCCGGTCATCGCCATGGTCAACGGGGTGACGGTGGGCGCGGGCATGGGCATGTCGCTCATGTGCGACATGCGCATCGCCTCCGACGCGGCCCGCTTCTCCACCGGCTACGTGCGGGTGGGCCTGGTGCCCGGCGACGGCGACACCTACTTCCTGCCGCGCCTGATCGGCACCGCGCGCGCGCTCGAGCTGCTGTGGACGGCCGACTTCATCGAGGCGCCCCGGGCCCTGGAGCTCGGCATCGTGAACCGGGTGGTGCCGCACGACAAGCTCGCCGAGGAGACCTACGCCTTCGCCCGGCGCGTCGCCGACGGCCCGCAGGTGCCGGTGCGCATGATCAAGCGGCTCGTCTACCAGTCCATGCGGCTCGACCTGCGCACGCATCTCGACCTGGTGTCCTCCCACATGGCGGTGGTCCGCGAGACCGCCGACCACCGGGAGGGCGTGCAGGCCTTCAAGGAGAAACGCGCGCCCAAGTTCCAGGGGCGGTAGCGCGCTGGGCGCGCCGCGCACGCGCGTCCGGCTCGTCATCGCGGCCATCCTGGTGGTCGGGCTCGGCAGCGCGCTCGCGATCTACGTAACCGCGGGGCCGGTGGCCGACGATCCGCTCGGACTCCGGGACTCCCGGCCGTACCTCCGCTCGATGGAGCTCTACGGCGGAAAGGCGAACATCCTGGCGGCCGAGCTCCTGGACTGGTTCCGGAGCCTCTGGCACGGCCGGCGCCTCGCGGCGACCGTGGCGTGCCTCACCGTCCTGTCGGCGGCCGCGGTCTGGCTCGTGGACGCGGTCTTTCAGGAGTGAGCGGTCATGACACCTGAGCGGGTGCCCCAGGCGAAGGCGGAGATGCTGATCCGGAAGCCGGTCGCCCAGGTCTTCGAGGCGTTCGTGGATCCGGCGATCACGTCGCAGTTCTGGTTCACCCGGGGCAGCGGGCGGCTGGAACCCGGCAAGCAGGTCAAGTGGGACTGGGAGATGTACAACGTCTCGGCCGACGTGAGCGCGAGGGCGGTCGAGCCGAACCGGCGAATCCTGATCGAGTGGTCGGCGTACGGGACCCCCACGACCGTGGAGTGGATCTTCACCCCGCGGGCGGACGGCACGACGTTCGTCAGCGTCACGAACGCGGGCTTCACCGGAGATGCGGATGCCGTCACCGGGCAGGTCGTCTCGTCGACGGAAGGCTTCACCCTGGTGCTCGCCGGCGCCAAGGCGCTGCTCGAGCACGGCGTCCGCCTGAACCTGGTCGCGGATCGCTTCCCGGCGGGCGTCGAGGAGGGATCCACGTGATGACGCCGATGACCGCTGAGCATCGCGCGCTGATCGAGCGGATCCGGTCCTCGGCCCTCGTGGTCCGGCGGGCGGTCGAGACCGCGCCACCCGGGCGATTCGGCGTGGCGCCCCGGGCCGGGGAGTGGTCGGCCCTGGAGACGCTGACCCACCTGCGGGACGTCGTGGTCTTCGTGTACGGGCTCCGGATCCGGCGGCTGTTCTACGAGGCCGCGCCGGTCTTCGTCGACTTCGACGAGGAGAGCTACCGCGCGGCCAGCCTGGCGCGCGGCGAGGCGATCACGGATCTTCTGGACACGATCGCCGCGGAGCATGAGCAGCTCGCGCGCCTTCTGCAGAGCCTGCCCGACGCCGACTGGGCGCGCCAGGGACGCCACCCGCAGTTCGGGGTCATGTCCATCGAGTTCCTCGCCCTACGGGTGGGCGAGCACGCCGAGGAGCACGCGGCGCAGGTCACGGAGGCGGCGCGGGCCCGTTGAAGCCGGGCCGGTGATCAGCGCGCCGAGGGGAATCGCGGGGCGCGTTTCTCCCGGATCGCCGCCGCACCCTCCCGCACGTCCTCGTCCATGAAGGTCAGCATCTCCAGCGCGAGGGACTGGTCGAAGATGGGCCCGGCCATGCGCAGCCAGTTGTTGAGCGATCGCTTGGTCCAGCGAATGGCCTGCTGGGCCCCGGTGGCCAGGTTGTCGGCCACCGCGAAGGCCCTGGGCAGCAGGTCCGCGGGCGGCACGCAGAGGCTCACCAGGCCGATCCGCTCGGCTTCCTTGCCGTCGATGAAGTCGGAGGTGAGCAGGTAGTACTTGGCCTTGGCCATGCCGCAGAGCAGCGGCCAGACGATGGCGGCGTGATCGCCCGCCACCACGCCCAGGCGCGTGTGGCCGTCGGTGAAGCGGGCGGTCTCCGAGATGATGCTGATGTCGGAGAGCAGCGCCACCACCAGGCCCGCGCCCACCGCCACGCCGTTGATCGCGGAGATGACCGGCTTCTCCAGGTTGATCATGTTGTAGACGATGTCCGAGGCCTCGCGCATGGTGCGGGCGAGGCGCTTCGGGTCGCGGCTGTTGGCCTCGACCATCGTGAGGTCGCCGCCGGCCGAGAAGGCGCGGCCCGCGCCGGTCACCACCGCCACGCGCGCGCTCTCGTCGGCATCCAGGGTGAGCCAGATCTGCGTCAGCTCCCAGTGCAGCCGGTCGTTGGTCGCGTTGAGCACCTCCGGCCGGTTGATCGTGATGAGCACCACCCCATTGGGCCGGCGCTCGAACGCCAGGTGCTGGTAGTCGCGGTAGTCCATGGCCATGGCTCTAGGCGACGGCGGCGAGCTGCCCGATGATCGCCACGCACGCCTCCGCCAGCTCCTTGCCCTTGGTGAGCATGTGCTGCTTGAAGAACTCTTCGTGGACCGCGTGCTCGTGGAAGTGATGCGGGGTGAGCACGGCGGAGAGCACGGGCACGTCCGTCTCGAGGGAGGTCTGCACGATCCCTTGCAGGACGGCCTGAGCCACGAAGTCGTGCCGGTAGATGCCGCCGTCGACGACGAGGCCGCTCGCGCACACCGCCGCGTAGCGGCCGGTGCGGGCCAGCCGGCGGGCCATCAGCGGGATCTCGAGGCTGCCCGGCACCGAGAAGAGCTCGACGTCGCCGGCCGAGTAGCCGTGCTTCGCCAGCTCGGCCATGAACGCCGTGCGGCAGTGATCGGTGATGTCGGTATGCCACGAGGCCTGGACGTAGGCGATCGGCTTCAGGGCCATGGTCTCCTCCGTGTCGTTGGGGTGGCGGTAGTGTAGACCGCGGCTCCGGTTGACGCCACCCGGCCGCACCGCTATGGTCGGGAGACGATGATCACGCGGGTCCGGTACTTCGCGGGCCAGGTCCTGGGCGTCGCCGAGCTCGAGACCGAGCAGCGCTATCTCATCGAGCGACTACGCCGTCGCAATCGCCGGCTCCACGGCTGGGGGATCGTCGGCGGGCTCCGGCTGTCGATCGGGCCGAAGGAGATCGTGGTGGCGCCGGGCTTCGCGCTCGACTGCCTGGGCAACGAGATCGAGATCGAGGAACCAACCCGCTGGCCCCTGCGCGGCGCCGGCCGCGGGACAGCCTGCTACCTGACGCTCGCGTTCGCGGAGCGGGCGGTGGATCCGGGGCCGGTGCTCGGCGAGCCGTCGAACGGCGGGGGCGAACCGGCCGCCTACACCCGCGTCGAGGAGAGCTGGGCCCTCGCCTACGCCACGGAAGATCCGGCGCGCGGGCACCGTGGGGCCGGCGGTCGGTCGGAGCCCTGTGACCGGCCGCACGGGATCGCGCTCGCCCGGCTCCTGCGCGCGGGGTCTCGCTGGCGGGTGGACCCGCGCTACCGGCCGGGTCGCGTGCGAGCGTAGCGCCGGGCTTCGGCCACCCGCGCGCCTGCCGATTCAGCAACTCCACCCGAAATGCCACCAGACTGGGCAGCCCGCGTCCGCGCCAACCTTCCCGTCCCGAGCGAGATACGTAAAGTTCCGGATACTTGTCCGCCCGGGGCCTCTGGTACGGCGCTTGCTGTCTCGAACGTTCACCTGATCTGATCGTCGAGGAAGGACGAGGCCGGTCCACGAGACCGGACTCTGGGCGACGGCGCCTGTGCCAGCACGGACGGCGCCGTTTGTGTTTCTCGCCCCGGGAGCGCATGAACAAGATCGAGGAGCTGAAGGCCCGCAAGGATGGGCTCGACGTGGGCGCGGACATCCCGCGCTACGCGAAGCTCGGCCTCGAGTCGATCGAGGAAGGCGATCTGGACCGCCTGAAGTGGTGGGGGGTGTTCTTCCGCAAGCAGAACCCCGGCTACTTCATGATGCGTCTCCGCATCCCGAACGGGGTCACCACCGCCGGCCATCTGCGCGCCATCGGCGGTATCGCCAACCGCATGGGGCGCGGGCTCGTGGACATCACGACGCGCCAGCAGGTGCAGCTGCGGTGGATCCGGATCCAGGACGTGCCGGAGATCCTCGACCGGCTGCTCGACGTCGGGCTGGTCACGCTGCAGACCGGGATGGACAATATCCGCAACATCATCGGCTGCCCGGCCTTCGGCCTCACCCCGAACGAGCTCCTGGACGCCTCGCCGGTGGCCCGCGCCTTCACCGCGATGTTCGTGGGGAGCAAGGCCTACACGAACCTCCCGCGCAAGTTCAACGTCGGTATCACCGGCTGTCGCGACAACTGCACCCACTCCGAGACCCAGGACATCGCCCTGGTGCCCGCGCTGAAGACCTTCGGGCGCGACGCGGTCAAGGGGTTCAACGTGCTCGTGGGCGGCAAGAACGGCTCCGGCGGCTACCGGGTCGCCTCGCCGCTCGACGTCTTCGTGCGACCGGACGAGGCGGCGGAGATCTGCAGCGCCATCGTGCTCGTGTTCCGCGACCACGGCGCGCGCGACGCGCGCAACAAGGTGCGCCTGTCCTTCCTGCTGGATGCCTGGGGGGAGGCGAAGTTCCGCGACGCGGTGGAGGCGCGCGTGGGCCGGCGGCTGGAGCCGGCCGGCCTGGATCAGCGCCTCGCCGAATCCACGGACCACGTCGGG
>DATFUK010000654.1:0-3734 GCA_035260865.1 Candidatus Methylomirabilota bacterium
CGAGCCGGAGATCCGAGATCTTCTTGGCGGCCGTCTCAGTCAACGTAAGCATTCGTGCCTCCTTGGTTTTCCCCGCCTGGGCGGGGGATCAGATCGCGGCCTCAGTATAGCAGAAGGCCGGGAGGCCTGCCGGGGACCGCCAGGCCTCGGGCACCGAATCCTACAAGATGCCGCCCGCGGGCAGCAGGGTCAGCTCTTCCAGGGTGGCGTTGGGGTCCAGGGAGGCCATGAGCAATGCGGCCTCCGCCACCTGGTCCGGCCGCAGCATGCGCTCCCGCGCCGGCGCTCCCGGCATGGCGTCCCAAAGGGGGGTGTCGGTGGCGCCCGCCGAGAGCACCCCGACGCGGACCCCGTGGGCCCGCATCTCCTCGGCGAGCACCCGGGAGAACCCGAGCAGCCCGTACTTGGAAGCGGTGTAGGCGGCGCTGCCGGTCAGCGCCCGACTCGTCACCACCGAGCCCACGTTGATGATCGTGCCCCGGCGCTGGGCGATCATGGCGGGCAGGACGGCCCGGCAGCACAGCACCGCGCCGCGGAGGTTCACCGCCAGCATCTGGTCCCAGTCGTCCAGCTTCGAGTCGGTCACCGGGGCGAAGGTGGCGAGGCCGGCCGCGTTCACCAGCACATCGACCCGTCCCCACTCGGCGAGCGCCCGCCGTGTCAGGGCCTCCACGAGGGCCTCCTGGCGCACGTCGACCGGGATCACCGCGGCGCGCCCGCCCGCCTGGGCGATCTCGCGCGCCACCCCCTCCAGCTCGGGCGCGGAGCGGGCGGCCAGCGCCACCGCGGCGCCCTCGCGGGCCAGGCGCACCGCGACCGCGCGGCCGATGCCGCGGCCGGCGCCGGTGACGACCGCGACCTGGCCGGCGAGCTTCAAATGATGAGCCCGCCGCGCGACCGGATCAGCTCCATGAACTCGGCGCGCGTCTCCGCGTTCTCGCGGAAGGCGCCCAGCATCGCGGAGGTGACCGCCTTGGAGTTCTGCTTCTCCACCCCCCGCATCAGCATGCACATGTGGATCGCCTCGATGACCACCGCCACGCCCCGCGGCTGCAGCACCTCGTTCAGGGTCTGCGCGATCTGGGTCGTGAGCCGCTCCTGCACCTGCAGCCGGCGCGCGAACATCTCGACCAGCCGCGGCAGCTTGGAGAGCCCGACGATCTTGCGCGACGGCATGTAGGCGATGTGGCACTTGCCGACGAACGGGAGGAGGTGGTGCTCGCAGAGGGAATACAGGTCGATGTCCTTCACCACCACCATCTCGTCGTATTCCTCGGTGAAGAGCGCCTCGTTGAGGATCTCGTGCACGTTCTGCTTGTAGCCGGAGGTCAGGTACTCCCACGCCTTGGCCACGCGGGTCGGCGTCTTCTCTAGGCCCTCGCGCGCCGGGTCCTCGCCGATCTCCTTCAGGAGGTCGTGAATGAGCCGCTCGATCATCGGGGGATCACCTCGTCGGCGTGGGTCTCGCCGGAGTACTCGAACACGTTGTTGGCGGTCTCGACCAGGGTCACGCGCCGGAGCACGCCCGGGGGCAGCGCGGCCTCGAGCCACCGGTAGAACACGCGGGCCAGGTTCTCGCCGGTGGTGATCACGCCCGCGAGCGCGGGCACGGTGGCAGAGAGATCGTAGTGGTCCACGCGGTCCAGCACCGCCGTCTTCACCGCGGCGTCCACCACGCCCAGATCCACCGACATGCCGGTCGCGCGGTCCAGGGCGCCGGCCACCGTCACCTCGAGCCCGTAGTTGTGGCCGTGCTGACGGAAGCACTGGCCGTAGATCCGGGCGTTCTCCTCGTCGGAGAGGGCGGGATTGGCGAGCTGGTGGGCCGCGCTGAAGTGATACGCGCGGGTGACCGCGAAGGCGCTCACCCGCCCAGGTACTCCACGTAGAAGGTGGGATCCTCCCAGAGCCGCAGTCGGTGCAGACGCTCGGCACCCAGCTTCGGGCCGAGCAGCTCCCAGATCACGCGGACGAGGTTCTCGGTGGTGGGAATCGTCCCGGGCGGGAAGAGCGGGTCCTGGTTGAGATCCGCGTGGTCGAAGCGGGACACCACCGCCTCGCCGACCACGCGCTTGAGCTCGCCCAGGTCCATCACCATGCCGGTGCGAGGGTCGATCTCGCCCCGGATCGTCACCTCGAGGGCGTAGTTGTGGCCGTGGGGCACCGTGAGCGAGCCGAACACCCGCGCGTTCTCCTCCACGCTCCACTCGGGCCGCCCGTAGCGGTGGCCCGCCGAGAAGGTGAACTTCCGCGTCGCGTACACCATGGACCCGTCAGCCTCCTCGCGCCTGCTGGCCCAGCCGATCCTGGATGGAGTGTACCGCGCTCAGGAAGCGCTCCGCGACGGCGCGGGGGGAGAAGCCGAGGGCGCGACGGCGCCCCTCCTGCCCCAGGCGACGGGCCAGCGCGGGCTCGTGGATCAGCCGCTCGAGCGCCTCCGCGAGCGCGCCGGGATCGCGCGGCCCCACCAGCAGCCCGGTGGTCGCGTCGAGCACCACCTCGGGCACCGCCGCGATGCGACAGGCCACCACCGGGAGTTCCGCGGCCATCGCCTCCAGGAACACGATGCCGAAGCCCTCCTGCACCGAGGGGAGGCAGAACACGGAAGCGTTCACGTACTCCTCGGCCAGCCGCTCGCGCGTCAGGTCACCCAGGAGCACGACCGAGTCACCCAGGCCCAGGGCCGCGTGGAGGCGCGAGACGGCCTCCCATTCCGGGCCGCGGCCGACGATGCGCACCTGGATCCCGGGCACCCGCGCGCGCAGGATCGCGGCGGCGTGCAGGAGATCCGAGAGGCGCTTGCGCGGGTACATCCGGGCCACGCTCAGGACCACCGGGCCGTTGCGGGGCCGGCGCGGGGCGCGCCAGAACTGGTCGTCCCACACTTCGAGGTCGATCGGCTCCGGCACCACCGCGAGGCGCTCGAGCGGCACCCCGTACTCGCGCTGGGCGACGTCCGCCGAGTAGCGGCTCGTGACGACGACGAGGTCGGCGCGCTCGACGTTGCGACGCTCCCAGCGCGCCTGCACCGAGAGCAGGAGCCGGACCCAGCCCCGCTCGTTGCGGAGCTCGTCCGCGATGATGCCCTTGAGGCTCGCCACGAACGGCCGCGCGCGCCGGCGCGCCCACATGAAGCCGTCGAGATCGACTCCCAGAACCAGGTCTGTCTCGCGCGGGGGGCGCAGGACGACGCCCGCGTTGTAGAGCCAGCGGTCGAGGGTGTGGAACCCGGTGCGGCGCCCGATCGGACGCAGGGTGACGTGGTGCCCGAGCTGGGCCAGCCCTTGCGCCAGCCCCGCGATGCCGACGAAGGTCCCGCTCCCCTCCAGCGGATTGAGAGGGGTCGACGAGAGGACGGTGACGCGCAGAGGTTACCGCCCCTGGAACCGGGGCGCCCGCTTCTCGAGGAACGCCCGCGTGCCTTCCTTGTAGTCCTCGCTGTCGAACGTCGTGATGCCGAGCGAGCGGAGGTTCTCGCGGTGGGCGTCGGTGATGCCCTCGAAGATGGCCTGGACTTGAGCCTTGGTCCCGCGCACCGAGAGCGGCGCGTTGGCCGCGACCTTCTTCAGGTAGTCGTAGGTATAGGCCTCGAGCTCCGCCGCGGGAACCAGCCGCTGGATGAAGCCGATGCGGAGAGCTTCCTCCGCCTCCACGGTGCGGGCCGAGTAGAGGATGTCCTTGGCGTAGGCGGGGCCCACGAGGTCCACGAGCTGGTGCACCGGATCGAGCCCGTA
>DATFUK010000655.1:0-10157 GCA_035260865.1 Candidatus Methylomirabilota bacterium
CCGGCCGGCGCGACGCTGGATGCCTCCCCTCGCGTGGGCGGCCGCGTTGCTGGTCGTGCTGGGACTCGGAGCGGCCGCGCGCGTGCAGACCGCGATCTGGCAGGATTCCGAGACGCTCTGGCGGCGGGCGGTGGAAGTGGATCCGACCTGCTCCCTCTGCGAGAGCAATCTCGGCCGGGTGGTGGCGCGGCCGGGCCGGTTCCCCGAGGCCGAGATGCACGTCCGACGCGCGATCGCGCTTCGGTCCGATCGGCCGGGACCGCACGAGAACATGGGCACGATCATGCTCGCGCAGAACCGATACCCCGAGGCGGAGGAGCACTTCCGGCGCGCCGCGACGCTCCACCCGGACCGCGCGGCGTCCCGCAACGCGCTGGGCGTGGCGCTGGCCAGCCAGGGCCGCGACCGCGAGGCCGAGGCGGAGTTCCGTGAAGCGGCCCGGCTGTCGCCCCGCCTGGTGGATGTCCCCGCGAACCTCGGTGTCCTCTACTCGAGGCAGGGTCGTTTCGAGGAAGCGATCGCCCAGCTCCGCCAGGCTCTCGCGCTGGACAGTCGACGCGCCGGGACCCGGACCGAGCTCGGGCGGGCGCTGAGGGGCCGCGCCATCGAGCTCGTGCGCGAGAATCGGCTCCCCGAGGCCCAGCGGCTCTGGCAGGAAGGCTCACCCCTGGCGGGTGATGATCCCGATCTGTTCCGCCGCCTGGGCCAGGCGCTCGTGGAGCAGGGCAATGGCACCGAGGCCATCCCGATCCTCGAGCGGGCGGTGACACTGGCTCCCGGGCGTGGAGCGGAGCGGTTCTGGCTGGCGCGCGCCTATCGGCTCGCCGGACGGACACTCGAGGCCGACCGTGAGGCGGCGACGTTGCGCGCGCTGGACCCGGCGTACGCCGCCGAGCTCGGCCGGTGACCCGCCTCGAACGGGCGCTCCCGCTCGTCGTCGGTGTCCTCGCGTTCGTCGCGTTCCTCCCCGCCCTCGACGGCGGATTCGTCGACTGGGACGACGACCGGAACTTCCTGTGGAACTCGGGATATCGCGGCCTCGGCCCGCGAGAGCTGCAGTGGATGTTCACCGCGACCTGGATGGGCCACTACATCCCGCTCACCTGGCTGAGCCTCGGGCTCAACTACGCGGTCGGCGGCATGAAGCCGTGGGGCTACCACCTGGGCAATCTCGTCATCCACGCCGCGAACGCGACGCTCTTCTTCTTCCTCGCGCGCCGACTCCTCGCGATCACACTCGGGAACGCGCAACCGGAGAGTGGAGAGGACCGGGCGTCCCGGCCAGGCGGGGTGACCGTCAGCCTGGGCGCCGCCGCCGCCGCCCTCCTGTGGGCCGTCCATCCTCTTCGGGTGGAGTCGGTGGCGTGGGTCACCGAGCGGCGCGACGTGCTGTGCGGCTTTTTCTATCTCCTGGCCGTGTTCGCCTACGTGCGCGGGGTCACACAGGAGCGCACGCTCTCCGGCCCCTGGCTCGTCGCATCCCTCGCCGCCTTCACCGCGGCGCTCGGCTCGAAGGCCATGGCCATGACGCTGCCGGCAACCTTGCTCGTGCTGGACATCTATCCACTCCGCCGCCTTCACCTGGGCTGGCCGGCCTTGATCCGCGAGAAGCTGGGCCACTTCGCGCTGGGAGCGGTCGGCGCCGTGGTCGCGAGCTGGGCGGTCACCCGCGGCGCGGGCTGGACGAGCTATGCCGTGCAGGGGCTCGAGGCCCGGCTGGCCATGACCGGCTACAGCTTCTGGTTCTATCCGTGGAAGCTCGTCTGGCCGGAGAACCTCTCTCCGCTCTATGAGCTCCCCGCCCGTATCCATCTCCTCGACGCCCGCTTCCTGTATCCGGCCCTTGTCGTGGTCGTGGCCACCGTGCTTCTCGTTCTCGGGCGTCGCCGCCTCGCGGGTGCCCTCGCCGCCTGGCTCCAGTCCATCATCGTGCTGGCGCCGGTGAGTGGCATCGCCCACGCCGGCCACCAGCTCGCGCACGACCGCTACAGCTATCTGTCCAGTCTCGGGTTCGCCGTCCTCGCGGGAGCGGGAGTGACCTGGCTCGGCCGGCAGCGGGCGCGCGGGCGCGTGAGTCGATGGGTGTTCGCGTCCACGTTGCTGGCGGTGGTGCTCGCCCTGGCCGGACTCGGAGCGAGCACCTGGGTGCATGTCCGGATCTGGCACGACTCCGAGAGCCTGTGGCGCGCCGCGGTCGCAGCCGACCCGGCGTGCGCGTTGTGCCGCAGCAAGCTGGGCAATGTTCTGCTGTCGGCCGGCCTTCCCCGGGAGGCGGAAGCCGAGCTCACGCGGGCCATCGCGCTGCGGCCGGAGCGGGCCACCGCGCACAATAGCCTCGGCTCGCTCCTCGTGCAGCAGGGCCGCCTCGGCGAGGCCGAGGCCGAGTTCCGTGAAGCGATCCGCCTGACTCCGGACTACCCCGAGGCGACCGCCAACCTGGGCGCGCTCCATGCCCGGCAACGGAGATACCCCGAAGCGATCGTCGAGCTGCGGCGCGCGATCGCGCTGTCCGCGCCGCTCGACAGCACGCAGGGCAACCTCGCGTTCGCCCTCGACAGCCTCGGGATCGAACTCGCCCGCGAAGGTAAGCCCGCCGAAGCGGCCTCGCTATTCACGGAGGCCACGCAGCTCCGACCGTCGGAGGCGGCCTTCTGGCGGAACCTCGGTCAGGCCCTGGTGGAGGACGGGAAGATCGCCGAGGCCCTTCCGTCACTCGAGCGCGCCGTGGCGCTGCATCCCACGGGCGCAGCCGAGCGTTTCTGGCTGGCGCGGGCCTACCTCCGCGCGGACAAGCCGCTCGACGCCCAGGCGCAGATCGGCGTGCTCAGGTCGCTGGACCCGGCCGCGGCGGCGGGGCTGTCCGCTCCATCCTCGGGCACACGATGACCACCCGGAAAGCGCGGGTGGTGGTGGATACTTGTCGAGGTGAGGTCATGACTCGAGCCCGTCGCATCGTGCAGACCAGGGTGTCGCCCGGCGACATGCCCCGGCGGTCCGGGCCCTCGGCCGGGATCGGCTCCCGATGAGGACGGCCGACGCCGTCATCATCGGCGGAGGAGTGACGGGCGTCTCGATCGCGTTCCATCTCGCGGGCTCGGGCCTCCGGCGCGTGCTCGTCCTCGAGCGGAAGTTCCTGGGCTCCGGCGGCACCGGCCGGTCGGTCGGCATCATCCGGCAGCTCTACCCCACGCGCGAGACGAGCGAGATGGTGCTCCGGTCCCTCGCGATCTTCGAGCGCTTCGGCGAGGCGGTGGGCGGCGACGCGGGCTTCATCCGTACCGGCGCGCTGATCGGGGTCTCTCGCGCGATGCGGCCGACGCTCGAGCGGACGCTGGCCCTCCAGCGGGGCATCGGCATCCAGGCCGAGATCGTGGACCCCTCCGATCTGGCCCGCATCGAGCCCCGCATCGACGCCTCGGGGCTGGGCGCGGTGCTGTGGGAGCCGGGCTCCGGCTACGGAGATCCCAGCGCGGTGACCGCGGGCTTCGCCGGCGCGGCCCGACGCCGCGGCGCGGTGATCGAGCAGGGCGTCGAGGTGGTGGCGATTCGCCGCGCGGCCGACCGGGTCGTCGGGGTGGACACCGCGACCGGCGAGCGGATCGACGCGCCGGTGGTGATCAACGCGGCGGGGCTCTGGTCGCCGCGCGTCGCCGGTCTCGCTGGCGTCGACCTGCCGATCGTGATCGGGCGGCACCCGGTCTTCACGGTGGCGCGGGACGCGGCGTTCGGCCCCGCGCACACCGTGTACCTGGACCTGGCGGGGGGCAGCTACGTGCGGCCCGAGACCGGCAACCTCACCCTGACCGGATCGCTCACCGACGACGAGACCCAGCACCCGATGGACCCGGAGCTCCTCGGCAGCGAGGCCGGCTTCGACGAGGCCGCCCTGATCCTGGCCCGCACCGCCCGCGCGATCCCCGCGCTGGCCGACGCGCGATTCAGCCGAGGCTACGCGGGGGCCTTCGACATCACGCCGGACTGGATGCCGATTCTCGACGAGTCCCCGGTGCGCGGCTTCTGGATCGCCGCGGGCATGTCGGGCCACGGATTCAAGCTCTCGCCCGCGGTCGGCGAGATGATGGCCGCGCTCGTCACCGGCGCGCGCTCGCCGGTGAGCCCGACCCCGTTCCGGCTCGATCGCTTCGGCTCGGCCGGCGGCTCGGCCGCCGCGGGCTTCGTCTCCTCCTACCTCGGCCCCGCGGGCTCGTCGTGAGCTACCTGACTCCGCGGATGAAGGGCCTGCTCCTCGGGCTGACCGGACTCCTCTGTATCGCTGAGATCTGGATCGCCGGCCTCAACTACGCGAACCACCAGATCTGGTACGGCGCGCACGGGTGGTTCCCGGGGGAGCTCGCCTTTCTCCTGCACTACCTCCTCTTCGGCATCCCGGCCATCGTCCTCCTGACGTTCGCGGTCCGGAATTCGGCGGGCCCGTGGATCCTGGACGCCTTCGACCGCCTCGATTCGCTGAGCCCTCGCGAGGTCCGCGCGATCGTCTTCGGCGCCTCGTCGCTCATGTTCTTCCTCATCACGCTGGCCCGCATCGTGGTCCTGAAGGACGCGGTGATCAGCGACGACGAGAACGCCTACGTCTTCATGGCGCAGCTCTTCGCGTCCGGCAAGATCCTGGTGCCGGCCCCGCCCGAGTCGCTGCGCCCGTTCTTCGAGAATCAGTTCCTCATCATCAAGAGCGGGAAGATGTATGGCATCTACTTCCCGGGCCATCCCGCCGCGCTCGCGATCGGGGAGTGGCTCGGGGGCCTCCACTGGGTCAGCACGGTGGCCGGGACCTTGACGGTGCCGCTCGCGTTCGGCATCGCGCGACGCCTCTTCGACCAGCGGACCGCCCTGCTGGCCCTGCCGATGCTCCTGGTCTCGCCGTACTTCGTGTTCTCGTCCGCCACCCTGCTCGCCCATTCCACCATGGCGGTGCTGCTCATGACGTTCGTGTACGCGGCCCTGCGCGCGCACGAGAGTCCGGGGGCGCTCCGCTGGTGGCTCCTCGCCGCAGCGGCCCTGGGGTGGGCCGCGTTGACACGCCCCTTCTCGGCGCCGGCCTTCGCGGCGCCGTGGCTGGGTTGGCTCGCGCTGCGCCTGTGGACGGCACGTTCTCCCCGGGCGCTCATGGGAGCCGGCGCGGCGGTCCTGGTCATGATCGGCGCGGGCGTCCTGCTGCTCGTATATCAGCATGCGCTGTCCGGATCGCCGTTCGAGAGCGGCTACCAGACCTACAGCCGCATTCGCAACTGGGGGCTCGTTGGCCAGGCGGTCACCGCCCCGCCTCCCCTGCCGTCGATCCACGAGCTCGGCCACACCCTCGCCCGCTTCAACTTCTGGCTATTCGGATGGCCGGTCTCGCTGCTGTTCGTGGGCTTCTTCCAGCGCCTCGCGGGAGGGGCCCGCCTGTTCGCCAGCTGCGCGGGCGTGCTGCTCGTCTACACTGGCATCTCGGCGGCGACCATCAGCAGTACCGGCCCCGCCCACTACGGCGAGCTCGCGGCGCCGCTCGTGCTCCTGTCCGCCAGCGGGTTCGCCCGGCTCCTCGAGCTGAGTCGCCGCCCCGGGACCCCCGCGGGGGCGCCCACGCTCACGGCCTCGTTCCCGCTCATCGCGACGCTCTGCGCGCTCGTCACCTTCCTGCCGGTCTACGGCGGCTCCCTGCGGGCCAGCGCCGACCTGGTGAACGCCCCCTACGAGCTCGTGGCCGGCGAGGCGCAAGAGCCGGCCCTCGTCTTCGTTCAGAGCCTGCCCGTGACGGTGCAGCCTCCATTCTCGTGGGCGTACTATCGCCGGAACAATCGGCCGGATCTGAGCGACCGGGTCCTCTTCGTCAATTTCCTCGACCCGGAGCGAAACAAGGTGCTGATGCGGGCCTTTCCGGACCGGGTGCCCTACGTGATCGGGATGGACGGGAGGCGGCTGGTGCTGCGGCGGGTCTCGCCCTGATCGCCCGAGCGGGCGCTTTAGCGCCCGTCGCGGGAGAGGCAGACGAGATTCGAGCGCAGGAGCGGGAGACCGGACTTCAGCAGGCGGTTCTGCCGGGATGGAGGGAAGAGCGACAGGAACGCCTCGGCGTCCAGGAGATTCAGGTTCTCGATCTCCGCGAAGTAATCGAGGCCGAGCCGCCGCAGGCTGGCCCGGTACGTCGCGTCCGGCAGCCAGTGGAGCAGCGGCAGCCAGGTGTGCAGCTCGAGCGGGAACCGCTTGTTGGGCGTGGTGAAGAGCACGCACCGGCTGACGCGACAGACCTCCGCGACGAGCGCCCGCTGCTGGTCGCGCGTGCCCGCGTGCTCGACCACCGCGTTGCAGATCCCGTAGTCGAAGTACCCGTCGGGCAGCGGGATCTCCCGCAGATCCGCCTCCAGGAACCGTAGACCGGGAAACGCCTCCTCGTACCAGCCCGCCTCTTCCGCGGCCCGCCCGATCACGGTGAGCTGCCGGCGGTGGGGGTAGAGGCTCTCGAAGAAGTAGTGCACCGGGTGGTCGCGATGCCCGGAGACCCCGAAGTCGGCGACGCGCGCGTCCGGACCGGGCGCGCACTCCCGCATGAACCGCTCGAAGATCCGCCGCCGGACCTGGAAGGCCAGATCGTTCCTGACGCGGTCGAACGCGCCGAGCTCAGTCGCGTAGCGGAGAGCCATCGCGGGCTAGGCCTCGGGCCGGCGGGCGATGAACGCCATCGTGGCGGTCCGGCTCACCAGCGCCTGGAAGATGGTGACCGGGAGGAAGGGCGCGATCAGCGCCGGGTACCAGCGGACGCGGCCGTTCGAGGGAACCCGGAGCCCGGCCCGATCGGCGAGCCAGTTCTGGATGCCCGCGCTCCATCCCACCGTGCGCAGCCGGGGGACGATCCGCGTTCCCACGAAGCCGGTCTGCTCGCAGGCGGCTCGGATCGTCTCGGGGCTGAACAGCGCGATGTGCCGGGGGAAGTGCAGCGCCCCCCAGTAGCGCCCGAAGAGCCGGAAGTCCCAGCAGTCGATGTTCGGAGTCTCACCGAAGAGGATTCCTCCCGGCCGGAGGAGCTCCCAGGCCCGCCGCAGGGTGGCGATCGGATCGCGGACGTGCTCGATCACGTGCCCCATGCGGATGAGGTCGAACGACTCCGGCGGGAAATCGGTGTCGACGAGGTCGCCTTGCCGCACGTTGAACCCGCGGCGAACCGCCTGGCGGGCCGCCTCCGCGTCGAGCTCGAGACCGCACACGTCCCACTCGCCGACCCCGGCGAGGGCATTCAGGGCGCCGCCCGCGCCGCAGCCCACGTCGAGCACCCGGCCCCGCGGCCCGATCAGGCGGGCCACCCGCCGCGCGTCGAGCCAGTAGGTGATCCGGAACAGCCACCCCACCACCGGATCGTCCCCGTAGACCGCGTAGGTCGGCGGGTAGTAGGTCGGGATCACCTCGAGGGCCGGCCGCGGAGTCTGGTAGTAGAGATCGCACGCGGTGCAATGGGAGAGCGTGAAGCGTCCGGGGACTCCGTACTCGTAGTCCCCCGCCTCCAGCACCGGCACCGCGTGACGATCCGATCGGCAGAGATCGCACACCCGCCCGGTCAGCTCGGCGTCCCGCACGGACGGGCTCATGCGCGCTCGCGCACGGCCGCCGCGCTCCGCCAGTCGGCCCGGATCTTCTGGAACAGGAAGCCGAAGTAGCTTCGATTCGTGGGCACCGGGATCCCCGCGGCCACGAGGAGACGATGCACCTCGGGCAGGTTGTAGTTGGGAATGCTGGGAAACACGTGGTGCTCATAGTGGAGATACTGCCCGAAGGGGGCGATGATCCACCGCTCCACCACGTTCAACCGGCTGGTCCGCGTCACCCACGCCTCCTGCGGCGACTCCGGATGGTAGCCCACCTCGAAGCCGTGCTCGGCGATCGACCGGACCCGGATCTGGAGCGGATAGAGGGTCATGATCGGCAGCACGTGGAGCAGCAGGTAGGCCCACGGCCCGCCCGCCACCGTGAACACCGCCAGGAGCACGAGCTGCGTGGCCGCCACCGGGATCATCGTCGCGGCCATGCGGACGAAGTAGCCCAGGGTGAGCCGCCGCCACGGCGAGACCGAGTAGGTGGCGCGATCGGACTGCGAGTACTGGAGCAGGCGCTTGATCGCCGAGACGAAGAACAGGTCGCCGAGCAGGCCCTTCAGCATCGCGGGCGCGGAGGCGCCCGGCTGGCTGAAGATGATGTCCGGATCGCGATCGGTGTTCAGGTAGAGGTGATGGTCCATGTGCGCGGTCCGGTGCCCCCCGCGCGTGTAGCCGAGCAGATACGCGAAGAGATTGCCGAAGGTGCGGTTCAGGCGCGGGTCACGAAAGAGGGTGCCGTGGTCGCTCTCGTGGACGAGCTGCGCCGCGCAGTTGAAGTTCCGGATCGCCCAGAGCGCCAGGAGCGCGGCCGTCCACCAGCGGGGGTAGAGCCCGAAGACGACCGGGACCGCCACGAACGACGCCAGCGCGCCGAGCACGTCCAGCGCGCTCCGGCCGTCGCGCATCCGGTGGACCCCGCGAAGCGCCTCGAGGCTGATCGCGCCCGATTGCAGCGCTTGCCGGGCGGACCGGGGCGCACCCACCGTCATGTCCTCGAGACCCGCTCCGGTCCGGCTCGCTTCCGTGGTTTCCATGACGATCGTCCTAGAGGGCCTTCATGCGGAGGATCTTGCGGGCCGCGAGGCCGATGCTGCCCCCGATCCAGCCCTTGGGGGTGAGCACGAACCGGTCGCCCCGCGCGATCAGGAACCGGTTGGCCAGCATGATCTCCAGCCGGTCGGCCATCAGCACCTCGACCCCGCACACCGCCTGCATCTGGGCGAGGGTCAGGCGTTGCTGGGGCGCCCGGGCCAGCTCGATCAGGAGCCGGACGGTGATCGAGCGGTCGGCGTGGGAGTAGAACAGGCCGGCGGTGAGGAAGAGGAGCACCTGGAGGACCAGGCCGTTCACGAGCCCGAGCCGCCAGTCCGCGCCGACGAAGGCGGACGGGAGGAAACCCAGATCGGCCGGAGTCACGAGATAGAGCAGGAGATAGAGCGGCAGTGTGGGCGCGAACGACGCCAGCATCGAGGCGAACGCCTTCCGGGGCGCCACGAGATGGAACACCGCGGCCTGCACGATCAGCCACGTCGTGATGAGCAGCCCGCAGAGCACGAGACCCTTCAGCACGGGGATCCTCTACACGCCCACCTGGGCGTTGATCAATCGCTTGAGAAACGAGCCGAGGGCGGCGACCCGCTCGCCCGGCGCCAGGATCCGGTACCCGCCCGCCTCCTCCCGCACGTAGCCGCCCTGCAGGAGCTTCGGAAGCCGGCGCTGGAAGATGAGGTTGACCGGCTGGTCGCTTCCCTGGATCGCGAGGGCCTCGGCGCGGGTCATGCCGTCCCGTCCCCGGAGCCGGAGCGCCACCATCACGCTCATGGACGGGCTCAGGCAGGCGAAGTAGGAGAAACACCAGTAGCCGTGGAACAGCAGCACCAGGAGCAGGAGGCCGTTGCCGAAATCCACGAGGGCGGCCCTCTCCCGCCAGCCCGCGGGCAGGAAGCCCAGGTCGGCCGGAAGGATCCAGAAGGTCCCCGCGTACAGCACCACCGCGCCGACGAACGCGCCGAGGAAGAGCCGGAACTCCTTGTTCCCGCGGTAGAAGCGGAGCGCGACCGCGCTCCCGATCACCAGGAGGACGAGGGCCGCCGCGGACAGGACCAGCCCTTTCATCTACTGCATCCACTTCTGGAAGTCGGTCACGAACTGGCGCACCGCTTCGTCGGTCTTGGGATGGCTGAGCATCGGACGGAAGAACTTGGGCGGCACCGTCACGATGTCGGCCCCGGCCTGGAAGGACTCGCTGATGTCGGCGATGTGGCGGATGCTGCCGACGATGATCTCGCACGGGGTGCCCCGGTCACGGAAGGTGGCCCGGACGTCCCGCACCACCGACGCCGCGTCGTAGCCGATATCCCGGATGCGCCCGTAGAAGAGGCTCACGTAGTTGGCCCCGGCCGCCGCCGCCATCATGGCCTGGCCGTAGGACATGCAGCAGGTGCAGTTCACCGGGATGCCCCGCAGGCGCAGTTCCCGGATGACGGCCAGCTCGTCCCAGCCCACCGGGATCTTGATGTTCAGCTTCGGGTAGTGCCCGAAGTCGCGGACGAAGTCCTCGGCCTGGGTGAT
>DATFUK010000656.1:0-7116 GCA_035260865.1 Candidatus Methylomirabilota bacterium
CGCGGCCACGAGCTGGTTGAACGAGGTGTGGATGCGCCCGGTCGTCGCGTTGATCAAGGTCGGCAGCGCGTCCGCGTAGGTGGACTTGAGCTTGGCGAGCGTGCGGTGCTCGACGATGCGCGCGGGCAGCTCGTGGCCGAGGGCCAGCTGCTCGAGCACATCCGCGTCGGTGGAGTAGCCGGTCTTGGTCCGCTTCACCGGCGGCAGCTTGAGCTTCTCGAACAGGATCTGGGCGAGCTGCTTGGGCGAGCCGATGTTGAACTCCTCGCCGGCCAGCGTGAAGATCTCACGCGTCGTCCGCTCGAGGTGCACCTCGAGCTCGCGGGAGAACTCCCCGAGCCGGTCCGGGTCCACCCGGATGCCGTGCCGCTCCATGCGCGCGAGCACGCCGATCAGCGGGCGCTCGATGTCGTGGTAGAGCGCCAGGAGGCCCACTTCCTGCAGCGCGCGCGGCTGCATCGCCCACAGGTCCCAGATCCAGCGGGCCCGCGTGCCGGGCCGCGCGATGCCCGGCCCCTGGCCGAGTAGCTCCGCGCAGACCTCCTCGAGCTTGTAGTTGGTCCGCGCCGGGTTCAGCAGGTAGGCGGCCACCGCGGTGTCCTCGCACGCGGGCAGCGCCCCGCCGCGGGCCAGCCACCACTCGCCGAGCGGCTTCACGTCGTGGCCGATCAGCGTCCGGCCGCCTAGATCGGGCGCCGCGCTCTTCCAGGCCGCGAGCTCGAGCACCGCGGGCCCGGCCGCCGCGTGATAGAGCCCGACCGCGGTCAGCGCAGGGTCCGGCGGGCCGCCGTCGCCGACGGCTTCGACGGCGAGCGGGTCGCCCGCCGGCACCCGGGCCAGGTAACCCGCGAGCGCGTCCGCGTCCGCCAGGGTCGGGACGTCGCCGCCGGTCGCCGCGGGCGCGGGCTCGGCCGGCACCTGACGCAGCAGGCTGTGGAACTCGAGCTCGCCCCAGAGCGCGCGCAGGCGGTCCCAGTCGGGCTCACGGCGGCGGAAGGCCTCCAGATCCACCGCGATGGGCACCCGCGTGCTGACCGTCGCCAGCTCACGGGAGAGCAGCGCCTGCTTGCGGTTGGCGGCCAGGGTCTCGCGCAGCTTCCCCGGCACCAATGAGAGGTTCTCGTAGAGCCGCGCCACGCCGCCGAACTGGCCGATCAGCTTGGCCGCGGTCTTCTCGCCCACCCCGGGCACGCCCGGGATGTTGTCGATGGAATCGCCCATCAGGGCCAGGATGTCGGGGATCTGCTCGGGCTCCACCCCCCACTTGGCCTTCACCGCGGCCTCGTCGAAGACCACCCGGTCCCCGCCCCGGCCGGTGGTCGAGAACACGCGCACCCGCGGGCTCACGAGCTGGAGCATGTCCTTGTCGGAGGTGACCAGGACGAGCTCGATCGGCAGGTCGCGGGTGCGATCCACGACGGTGCCGAGCACGTCGTCGGCCTCGAAGCCGGGCACCTCCAGCAGCGGCAGGCGCAAGGCCTCGAAGAGCGTCTTGACCAGCGGGATCTGGGTGCGGAGATCGTCGGGGGTGGGCGCCCGCGTCTCCTTGTAGGCCGCGAACTTCTCCTCCCGGAACGTCGGGCCGGGCGGGTCCCACGCGACCGCGAAGTATTCCGGATCGTCCTCGCGCAGCAGCTTCCACAGCATCGTGGACATGCCGAAGACCGCGTGGCTCGGCACCCCCTTCGAGGTGGAGAGAAAGGGAATCGCGTGGTAGGCGCGAAAGAGGAAGCCGGGGCCATCCAGGATGAACAGACGCTCGGTCATGCGGGCTCGCCCGGATCATACACCGGCCTCCCGGCGGCCGCCTCTCCCGTGCCTTTAATGTCCGCACGCTCGGTTAGTATTGACGAGGAGGCTCACGTGACCGGAGATCGATTCCTGGTGGAGGGCGGCCACCCCCTGCGGGGGACGGTGACGCCGGCGGGCAACAAGAACGAGGCCCTGCCCGTCCTCGCGGCCTGCCTCCTCGTCGCGGGGGAGGTCGTCGTGGACAACGTCCCCCGCATCCGGGACGTGACCGCGCTGCTCGAGGGACTGCGCCACCTGGGGGTGCGCGTGGACGTGGACGACCACGGCACCGTGCGCCTGGACGCGAGCGCGCTCGAGGGCCGCGATCCCGATCCGGCCGTGATGTCGCAGCTCCGCGGCTCGGTGCTCCTCGCGCCGGGCCTGCTCGCGCGGACCGGGCAGGCCGTGCTGCCGCCCCCCGGCGGCGACCGGATCGGCCGGCGGCGGCTCGATACCCACCTGCTCGCGCTGAGCGAGCTGGGCGCGAAGGTCGCGGCGGGCCCCACGCTGCACCTGACGCTCGCGGGCCGCTTCCGGGGCGCCGAGATCTTCCTCGACGAGATGAGCGTGACCGGCACCGAGAACACGGTGATGGCGGCGGTGCTGGCCGAGGGGGAGACCGTCATCCTGAACGCGGCCAGCGAGCCGCACGTCCAGGGCCTGTGCCGCTTCCTGAACACCCTCGGCGCGCGGATCAGCGGCATCGGCACCAACCAGCTCCGCATCGAGGGCGTGCGGGAGCTCACGCCGGGCCGGCACCGCCTGGGCCCCGACCACATCGAGATCGGCTCCTTCGTGGCGCTCGCCGCGATGACCGGCGGCGACCTGCGCATCCGCGACGTGATCCCGGCGGACCTGCGCATGATCCGCCTCGCGTTTCGGCGGCTGGGCGTGGAGACCACGCTCGACGGCACCACGCTGGTGGTTCCGGGTCCGCAGGCGCTGCAGGTCGCCGCCGACGCCGACGGGGCGATCCCGAAGGTGGACGACGCCCCGTGGCCCGGCTTCCCCGCGGACCTGACCTCGCTCGCGCTGGTGCTGGCGACTCAGAGCCGCGGAACCGTCCTCATCCACGAGAAGCTCTTCGAGAGCCGCCTCTTCTTCGTGGACAGCCTGATCGCGATGGGCGCGCGGATCGTGCTGTGCGATCCGCACCGCGCGGTGGTGGTCGGCCCCACCGAATTGCGGGGCGCCCCGATGGTCTCCCCCGACATCCGCGCCGGGATGGCCCTCATCGGCGCCGCGCTCTGCGCCCGCGGCACGTCCTCGATCATGAACGCGCACCAGGTGGACCGCGGCTACGAGCGGATCGACGAGCGCCTGCGCTCGCTCGGCGCGCGCATCAGCCGCGAGCCGGCCGCCTGACCACGGCGGCTCACTTCGGCACGACGCGGTCGTAGAGCGCCCGCGCCCACGCGGTGCGGCGGCGATGGGCCTCCAGGAACTCCTTCCGCCACGGATAGTCGAGAGGTTAGGCAACATGACCGTCATCATCGCGGTGGCGGTGGCGCTCCTAGCCAGGTTCGCCCGCCTGCAGCGCGCGGTCACCCTGACGGTGCGGGAGCGCGAGTTCGTCCTGGCCGCCGTTGCGCTCGGGAGCACGCACTGACGGATCCTGACCCGTCACGTCGTTCCGAACTCCCTGGCGCCCGTGCTCGTCATGATCACGGTCAGCGCGGCCGACGCCATCCTGGTCGAGTCGTCGCTGGTCCTTCTCGGCCTGGGCGTGCAGCCGCCCGCGGCCACCTGGGACGCGGTGATCAGCGACGGCCGGCTCGTTCCTGCAGACGCGCCGTGGATCTCCGGGCTGTCCGGCGCCGCGATCATGGTGACGGTTCTCGGGCTGAACCTCCTGGGCGACGGGCTGCGGGATCTGCTGGACCCGACGCTGCGCGGATAGGGCTCGGAGGCGCGTGGCGAGCAGGGCCGGCAGCCGGCCCGGCCGCTTATCGGGTGCCGATTCCCTGATACCATACCCCGTTCGACGCTTGGCAGGCACACGGCGTGCCGGGTCTCACCCCGGTCGGGAGGCGACAATACCCATAGTCCGTCCGGCACACACGCGGGTGGATCGGGCACGGATAGTTGAAGGGGACGAGCATGTAGAAGGGGAGCTCGGGGCACTGCGTCTGAGCCGGGGCATCCTGGGCGACGAGCAGGGCGAGCGGCAGGGCCACGATCAGGATCAGGAGTCTCACCATGGCGGGGTCCTCCCAGGTGGCGTGATCGCTGGTTCGCGACGATGCTAGCACCAGCCTGATCCGTCGGCGACTAGTGGTGGAATGGAATCTTGTACCGGGCAGGAACGCCCGAAGTGCGAAGCACGGGACCAGCAGGTTCCGGATATTCCCTCCATGCCGCGTATCGCCCCGGCATCCCCGGGCGGTCGGGTCACGTGAGAGTTAGGGTTACTGGGCTACCCGGGAATCTCGGCCTCGACGAGCTTGGCAAGGAGGGTGAGCGACTCTTGCCACCCGAGATAGCACGCCTCGGCCGGAATGAGGTCCGGCACGCCGTCCTGCACCACGTTCAGCTCAGTCCCCACGGACACCTTCCTCAACGTGACGGTCACCTGCATCTCGCCCGCCAGATTCGGGTCCTCGAACTTGTCGGTGTAGCGAATTCTCTCGTGTGGCGTCAGTTCCAGATACTCGCCGCCGAAGGAGTGGCTCTGGCCCGTGGAGAAGTTGGTGAATGACATTCGGAATGTCCCGCCGACCTTGGCATCCATGTGGTGGACCTTGGCCGTGAAGCCGTTCGGCGGCAGCCACTTCACCATGGCGTCGGCATCCAGGAACCCTCGATAGACCCGCTCCGGCGTCGCGCGGAGGACTCGGTGAAGTCGGATCGTGCTTGTGGGCATTGTCGTGTCTCCTTTCGAGAGCTGCTGCGTCCTGAATCACATCCAACGCCCAGCATAGCGTGCCGCGCAACCCGGACGCCTCATGGCGAGAGGCGGCCCAGTCGATCCGCATCGGGCGGTGGTGGTCGGCCCCACCGAGCTGCGGGCGCCCCGATGGTCTTCGGCGCGGCGCTCTGCGCGGGCGGGACCTCGTCGATCATGAACGCGCACCAGGTGGATCGCGGCTACGAGCGGATCGACGAGCGTCTGCGCTCCCTCGGCGCGCGCATCACGCGCGAGCCGGGCGCCTGACACGCCGGCTCACTTCGGCACGACGCGATCGTAGAGCGCCCGCACCCACGCGGCGCGGCGGCGGTAGTCCTCCAGGAAGTCCTTCCGCGACGGATAGTCGAGGGTCTTGGCGAGCCGCGCCGGATTCGGGCCCGCCAGCTCCAGCGTATCGCCCGGCCGCGTGCCAAAGAGCCGGAGGCCGAGCGACACGCGACGCAGGAAGCGATACTGTTCGGCGAGCGTGGCGCAGTCGTCCGCGGGGAGCAGCCCGGCCGCCGCGATCTCGCGGATGGCGTGGAGCGTGTTGGCGCGGCGGAGCCCCGGATGTCGAGCCCCGTGGCGCATCTGCACGGCCTGGGTGATGAACTCCACGTCGACGAGCCCGCCACGCCCGAACTTCACGTGGAAGCGGCCGGGCGTCTCCTTGCCGAGCTCGCGCTCCATGCGCTCGCGGAGGGCGCGCATCTCCTTGAGATCGGGCGGCGGCGCCTCGGACCCGTAGAGCAGCCCGCGGATGCGGCGTCGCACCGCGCGGCCGAGGCGCGGATCGCCGCCCACCAGCCGGGCGCGGGTGAGCGTCTGGCGCTCCCACGGGTCCGCCCACTCGCGGTAGTAGCGCTCGAGCGCGTCGTCGCTGGCGGCGAAGCCGCTGCCCTTCGAGCCGGGGCGCAAGCGCAGGTCCACCGCGAAGGCGACGCCGGCCGCGGTGATGTCACTCAGGAGACCGCTCAGCGCCTCCACCGCGTGGTCGTAGAAGACGTGCGCCTCGACCGGCGGGTCGCCGTCGGTGAACCCGGCGCCGCCGTACACCACGAAGAGGTCGAGATCCGAGCCGGTGGTGAGCTCGCGCCCGCCGAACTTGCCGAGGCCGATGATCGCGGCGGGCACGAGCCGGCCTCTGTCGTCGCGCGGGACGCCGCCGTGCTGGGCCACCGTCTGCTCGAGAGCCAGCATCCACGCCACCGCGAGCGTGGCCTCGGCGAGCGCGGTCATCTCGAGCGAGAAGCGCTCCGCGTCCGTCACCCCGAGCAGCATGCGCCAGATGATGCCGAGCTCCTGGGCCTGCTTGAGCCGCCGCAGGGCGTCCGCGCGCTCGCCGGCGGCCAGGCGCGGCGCGAGCACCGGGGCCAGCTCCCGGCGAAAGTCGGGCACGCGCTTGCGGGCCGCGAAGGTCTCCGGGCTCGCCAGGCCGTTGAGCAGCTCCGGCTGGGCGATCAGGAGCTCGGTCAGCAGCTCGCCCCGCGCGCAGAGCCGGACCAGGTTGGTGAGGAGCTCCGGGCGGTCGGCCAGGAGCTCGAGGTACGCAGTCCGCGGCCCCGCCGCCGAGACGAAGCGCTCGAACTGGCCCAGGGCCTCGTCGGGATCCGGGCTCTGCCAGAGCGCGTCCAGCAGCACCGGGAACAGGCGGGCCACCGCGCGGCCCGTCGCGACCGGGTACGGGATCAGGGGGCGGCCTTCCAGGACCAGCCGGAGATTCTGGCGGGCGCGGTCCGGGTCGGTGAACCCGGTCGCCTTGAGCGCGGTGTAGCTCGGGATGCGCAGCGGGCGCGCGGCCGCCGCGGGCGGAGCGGCGAAGAACTCGCGGAACGCGCGGTGCACCAGCGCGGTGACGCGCCGGTGCTCGACCATGAAGCGCCGCGCCGCCGCGGCGGGGGGCCCGCTCACGCCCATGCGCCGGGCGAGAAGGCCGAGGGCGCGCGGCTCCTCCGGGAGCGTGTGGGTCTGGAACTCGTGGAGGATCTGCAGGCGGTGCTCGACGGTGCGCAGGTAGACGAGGGCGTCGCCCAGCTCGCGCCCGAGCGCGTGCGACAGGTAGCCCCGCCCGGTGAGGCGGAAGATCGCGCGCAGGCTGTTGCGCTCGCGCAGCCACGGATCGTCGCCGCCGTAGAGGAGCTGCATGGCCTGGACGAGGAACTCCACCTCGCGGATGCCCCCGCGGCCGAGCTTGACGTTGCGGGACGAGGCGTCCTTGCCCCGGAGGGCGCGGTCGATCTGGGCCTTCATCTCGCGCACCGCGCGCACGATGGCCGGGTCCAGGCCGCTCCGGTAGACGAAGGGGCGCACCGCTTCGAAGAAGCGCGCGGCCACCGCCTCGTCCCCCGCGCAGGTGCGCGCCTTGATGAGGGCCTGGCGCTCCCACATCTCGGCGCGGTCCGCGAAGTAGGCGCGGTAGCCGTCCACCGAGAGGATCA
>DATFUK010000657.1:0-2378 GCA_035260865.1 Candidatus Methylomirabilota bacterium
ACCGCGACGGCCTTAGAGGTTCTGCTCGAGCCGGGCCAGCGTCGACCCGCCCGCCACGAACGCGGGGTCGGCCAGCAGTTTCAGGTGATAGGGGATCGTCGTCTTGACACCCTCGACCACCGTCTCGTGGAGCGCCCGCTGCATGCGGGCGATCGCTTCGTTGCGGTCGCGGCCGTGGACGATGATCTTGGCGATGAGCGAATCGTAGTACGGCGGGACCATGTAGCCGGTCATCATGTGGCTGTCCACGCGAACCCCGGGCCCGCCGGGAGCGATCCAGGTGGTCACCCGGCCGGGGGAGGGGATGAAGTGCTCGGGATCCTCCGCGTTGATCCGGCACTCGATGGCGTGACCGGTGAAGGTCACCGCGCCCTGCTTGTAGCCGAGGGCCTCCCCGCTCGCGATCCGGATCTGTTCCCGTACGAGGTCGATGCCGGTGATCATCTCGGTCACCGGATGCTCCACCTGGATACGGGTGTTCATCTCGATGAAGTAGAACTGCCCGTCCCGGTTCACCAGGAACTCGACGGTGCCCGCCGACACGTAGTTGACCGCGTGCGCCACCGCGAGCGCCGACTTGTAGAGACCGGACCGCGTCTCGGGCGGGAGCGCGGGGGCGGGGCCTTCCTCGAGCAGCTTCTGGTGGCGGCGCTGCACCGAGCAATCGCGCTCGCCCAAGTGCAGGCGCATGCCGTTCTTGTCGCCGAGCACCTGCACCTCGACGTGGCGGGCGTCTTCCACGAACCTCTCGAGGTAGAGCTCGGAGGAGCCGAAGGCCGCGCCCGCTTCCGCCTGGCACGTGGTGTAGGCGCGGGCCAGCGCTTCCCGCTCGCGCACGATGCGCATCCCGCGTCCGCCGCCGCCCGCCGCCGCCTTGACCATGACCGGATAGCCCATCGAGTCCGCGAGCGCCTGCGCCTCGTCCACGCCGGCGAGGGGGCCCTCGCTGCCCGGCACCACCGGCGCCCCCGCGTGCTTGGCCATCTCGCGGGCCTGGGCCTTGTCGCCCATGAGGCGGATCGCCTCGGGAGACGGGCCGATGAACGTGATGCCGCACGCGCGGCAGATCTCCGCGAAGGCGGAGTTCTCGGCGAGGAGCCCGTAGCCGGGATGGATGGCTTCGCTATCGGTGATCGCGGCGGCCGAGATGATGCTCGGGATATTGAGGTAGCTCAGGCGCGCCTCGGGCGGCCCGATGCAGACCGACTCGTCGGCCAGCCGCACCGGCAGGGAGTCGGCGTCGGCGGTCGAGTGGGCGATGACGGTGCGGATTCCCATCTCGCGGCACGCCCGGATGATCCGGAGCGCGATCTCGCCCCGATTGGCGATGAGGATCTTGTGGAACATCAGCCGAGGGTCAGCGCAGCGGGTCCACCAGGAAGAGCGGCTGGCCGAACTCGACGGGCTGGCCGTTCTCGACCACGACCTTGGCGATGCGCCCCGCCACCTTGGACTCGATCTCGTTCATCAGCTTCATCGCCTCGACGATGCAGATGACCTGCCCCTCCTTGACCACGTCGCCCTCGGCCACGAACGGCGGGGCGTCGGGCTTGGGGGCCCGATAGAACGTGCCGACCATCGGGGCTTCCACGGTCAGGAGATGCGCGGTGGACTCGACGCTCTCCGGGGCGGATTGCGGAAGCGCGGCCCCGATCGCGGAAGCCGCCTCGACGCGGGACCCGGACCCGACGGGCGCATGCTCCCGGACGATGCGGATCCGGGTGCCCGCGGCCTCCACCTCGAGCTCGGCCAGGTGGTGGCGCACCGCCAGCTCGACCACCTGGTCGATGCTGAACCCGGCGGGATCCGAGGGGCCGCGGGCCGATCGCCGCCGGGCCATGCTAGCCCGCCGCCGATACGCGGCCGAGATACTCGCCGCTGCGGGTATCGACCTTCACCACGTCGCCCTCGTTGAGGAAGAGCGGCACCTGCACCACCGCGCCGGTCTCGAGGGTGGCGGGCTTCGATCCGCCCGAGGCGGTGTCGCCCCGGATGCCGGGGTCCGTCTTGGCGATCTGCAGCTCGATGAAGTTCGGCAGCTCCACCGTGACCGGACTCGCGTCGATGAACAGGATCTCCACCTCGGTGTTCTCCTTGAGGAAGTCGCGCGCGTCGCCGACCTCCTCGGCGGACAGGGAGATCTGGTCGTACGTGTCGAGGTCCATGAAGTTGTACCGGTCGTCCTTGTACAGGAACTGCATCCGCTTCTCTTCGAAGTCGACCAGCTCGACCTTCTCACCCGCGCGGAACGTGTTGTCGATCACCCGCCCGAGCTTCATGTGCTTGAGCTTGGTTCGCACGAACGCGCCGCCCTTGCCGGGCTTGACGTGCTGGAAGTCGACGATCGTGTACGGCGCGCCGTCGAACTGGATCTTCAG
>DATFUK010000658.1:0-4606 GCA_035260865.1 Candidatus Methylomirabilota bacterium
CTCCGGAAGATCGCCCCGAGCCCGATGGTCAGCATGACCACCGCGAACTGGGGCTGGCCGATGACCCGCCGCAGCAGGGTCGCGTCGAGCACGGCGCCGAACAGCGCGACGATGCCCACCGCGAGGGCGAAGGCGACCCAGTAGCCGACGCCGTACCAGACCACGAACATGTAGCAGACGAAGGCGCCCAGCATGAGGAGATCGCCCTGGGCGAAATTGACCAGCTCGGTGGCCTTGTAGATGAGGACGAAGCCGAGCGCGACCAGCCCGTAGATGCAGCCGACCGCCAGCCCGTTCAGGGCCAGCTGCAGGATCGTGTCCAGACCGAGCCTCCCCGACGCCGTTGCCGGCTGCCCGTCCGCTGCGGCGACCCTGTCGCGGCGTGACGGTGGTCGGTTATAGCCGGGCGGTGGTCTCCAAGTCAACCCTCCGGATCCACACCGCGGTGTCGTGGAAAACGGCACCGCCGTTGGGATAGCCGGGCTCGGCGCTGGTCAGGGCATTGATGCCGAGCCGGTTGACGAAGTGCTTGTTGGGCCAGACCCCCTCGACGATCACCACGCCGCGCTGCTGTCCCTCGCGGGCCTCCGCGTGAACGATGACGCGGCCGCGCTCGTTGCCGAGCTCGAGCGCGGTGCCCGACACCGCGCCGAGGGCCGCGCAATCGTCGGGGTGGAGCAGCGCGGTCGGGCGCTTTTCGCGGGCCAGCGAGGAGGGCGTCTCGGTGAAGCTCGAGTTGAGGAACGTGCGCGCGGGGGCGGCCACGAGGCGGAAGGGCTTGTCCGCGGTGGCCTCGTCGGTCACCGCGAAGTGGTCGGGCAGCGTGGGCATCGTGGCGCCGCGCTCGCCGTACCGCACCCAGTCGGGCTTGAAGTGGAAGCGCCGATCCGGGGTGGGGAAGCCGTCGAGGAAGTGGGCGGTCTCGAACGGGGGCGCGAAGTCCTGGCCGCCCCGCCGCCAGTTGGTCTCCGCGTCCCACATCCCGGACTTCCGGAGCGTCGCGTCCATGATCTCCCACGCGGTCATCCGGAAGCCTTCGTGGGTGGCGCCGAGCCGCTTGGCGAGCTCGCAGATCACCCAGTGGTTCTCGCGGCACTCGCCGGGCGGCTCGATCACCTTCTTGGTCACCTGGAAGTAGGTGTGGCCGCTCGCGGTGTAGAAGTCGTCGTGCTCGACGAACATGGTGGCGGGCAGGACCACGTCCGCGAACGCGGCGGTCTCGGTGAGGAACTGCTCGTGCACGCAGAGGAAGAGGTCCTCGCGGGCGAGCCCCGCGTGAACCAGGTTGAGCTCCGGGCAGACCATCGCGGGGTTGGTGTTCTGCACGAGCATCGCGGTGACCGGCGGGCCGCCCTTGAGGGCCTCGCGGTCGCCGGTCAAGATCGGCCCGAGGCGCGACTGGTCGAGCGCGCGGATGGACTTGTCGACCAGGTCGAGCCCCTCGATCAGCGTCCGGTCGATCGGATAGAGCGCGGTCTGGCCGTAGACCGCGCCGCCTCCCGGATACCGCCACGCCCCGGTGACCGAGGGCAGGCAGCTCACCGCATGCATGTTCACCGCCCCGTTGCGCGAGCGGCTGAAGCCGTGATGGCAGCGGATGAAGCTCTTTCGGGTCCGTCCGTAGAGACGGGCGAAGCTCACGATGTCCTCGGCGGGCAGGCCGGTGATCGCCGACGCCCAGGCCGGCGTGCGGGTCGCCACGTGGGCGGCCAGCTCGTCGGGGCAGTCGGTATAGGCGCGCAGGTAGTCCCAGTCGGCGAGGCCCTCCGCGAAGAGCACGTGCATGATCGCGCAGGCGAGCGCGCCGTCGGTGCCCGGTCGGGGCGCCAGGTGCAGGTCGGCCTTGGCCGCGGTGTCGGTGCGGTACGGGTCGACCACCACGAAGGTGGCGCCCCGCCGCTTGGCCGCCATGGCGTGGCTCATCACGTTGACCTGGGTGTTGACCGGGTTGCCACCCCAGATCACCACCAGGTCCGAGTGCTCGTCGATCTCGCGCAGATCCACGCCGCGCTTGGCCCCGACGCCCGCGGCCCAGCCGGTGTCGGACAGGGTCACGCAGATCGTCGAGAAGTAGCGGGAGTAACCCATCGCGTGGCGTAGCCGGTTGATGCCGTCGCGCTGGACCAGGCCCATCGTGCCCGCGTAGTAGTACGGCCACACCGTCTCGAGCCCGAGACGGGTCGCCTGCCGGGTGAAAGCTTCCGCGACCAGATCGAGGGCGTCGTCCCACCCGATCCGCTCGAAGCGGCCCGACCCTTTCGGGCCGACGCGGCGTAGCGGGTGGAGAAGCCGGTCCGGATGGTGGACGCGCTCCGCGTAGCGGCCGACCTTCTCGCAGATCACACCCCGCGTGTAGGTGTTGCGGTGCGAGCCGCGCACCCGGCCGATGGTGTGGAGATCGAGGCGCTCGACCTCCAGCGCGCAGGTGCTCGTGCAGTCGTGCGGGCACACCGACGGGAGGATCTCGACGGGCGTCTTCGACATGGCTTCAAGAATACCTCAAATGGGCTCGCCCCTTCCCGCGCGAGAGACAATGGGGCGGTGGGAACTCCCATTCGCCCGCTTCCCGACGGCATCGCGCGCTGGAGCGCGTGGGTGGGCCGGCTCCGGGCGCTCGACGCGCTGGCCGCCTGGGGGCTCGTCTGGGGCGTGGCGAGGCTGGCCGGGCCGGGTCGGGGCGTGGCGGTCACGGCCGCCCTGGCGGCGCTGGTGGTTGCCGGGCTCTCCGCCGTCGCGCCGATCCGCGCGCGCTGGCGTCCGGTCAGCGGGCCGGTGGGTCTCTGGGTGAGCCGGATGCTGTCGCCCGGCGATCGCGCCTGGCACGTGCGGGCCGCTGGCCCCGAGCTGGTGATCGTCACCGCCCGCCGCGGTCTTCGGCTCACGGTGGCGGTACCGGGCCGCGGCGCCGCCGAGGGTCTGAGCGTGCGCCGGACCCGCGTGCTCGTCCTCGACGCCGCCGACCCCGCGCGCCGGTAACGATCAGGCCGAGTAGCGCTTGACCGCGTCCTCGTCCCAGACGATGCCCGCGCCGGGCCGGTCCGGGATCTGGGCGACGCCATCCTTCACCTTCAGCGGCTCCTGCAACAGGGGCGCGGCCCAGTCCATGTACTCGAGCCAGTGGCACGTCGGCGTCACCCCGAGCAGGTGCACGCTGAACTCGGGGAAGAGGTGGCTCGACATGTCGACGCCGTGGGCGTGGGCGAGGGCGGCCGCGCGTAGCCAGCCGCTGACCCCGCCGATGCGCTGCACGTCGGGCATCACGAAGTCGAGCGAGCGCAGCGCGATGGCGCGCGCCATCTCGAAGGTGTCCACCAGGTTCTCGCCGGTCTGGATCGGGGTGGCCACCTCGGCCGCGATGCGGGCGTAGCCCTCGTAGTCGTCGTGACGGAGCGGCTCCTCGATCCAGTAGAGCCCTTCCCCGTCGAGCGCGCGGGCGCGCCGCAGCCCCTCGTTCACGGTCAGGCGCTGGTTGAAGTCGCACATCAGGGTCGCCCCGTCGCCGATCCGCTTCTTCACCGCGCGCACCGCGGCCAGGTCCTGGGCGAAGTCGTCGCGCCCCACCCGGAGCTTGATCGCGCGGAAGCCCTCGGCGAGGAGCGCCTCCGCCTCGTCGGCGAGCGTCTCCACCGGCTGGATCCAGAGGCCGGTGCTGTTGTAGGCGGGAATCGCCCGGGGCGCGCCGCCCAGCAGCGTGACCAGCGGCACCCCGCGCGCCTGGGCCAGCGCGTCCCAGGCCGCCATGTCGAGCCCGGCCAGGGCCAGCCCGACCAGGCCGTTCGGGTCGAGCAGGGTGAGCTGCCGGCGCAGCTTGGCCTCGAGATCGAAGGGCGCCAGCTCGTCGCCCTTGATCATCTCGAACAGGCCCTGCGCGCAGCCGACGATGGAGGCGAGCGTCCACGGGGCGAAGCCGAAGACGTAGGAGCGCCCGGTGACGCCGCCATCGGTCTCGAGGTCGAAGAGCACCAGGGCCGCCTTCGCGATGGCCCCGCTGGCGCTCACCGGGGGACGGCGGAACGGAGGCAGCACGGGGCGGGCGCGGAGGGCGCGGATCTTCACGGGGCCGCCCTACTTCTTGAACTCGGCCGCCGCCTTGTCATAGGCCGACGCCAGGTCCCGGTAGGCGTCGGCGAAGCCCTCCTTGGCCTTCTCCCACGAGGCCTTGGTGGCCCGGCCGAGGTCGGCGGCCTTCTGGGACGCCTTCGCCCGCTTGGCCTTGAGATCCTTGATCTGGGCCTGCGACTTGGCCTTGAGCTCGCCGGTCTGCTTGGCGGCCTGCGCCTCGAGGTCCTTGATCTTGGCCTCGAGCTCGGCGGTGGCCTGCTTGGCGTGCGCGACCGCCTCGTCCTTCTTCTCCACCGTGTAGTCCCGGATCGCCTGGCCCGTCTCCGACGCTTTCTGCCCGACGTCCCCCGTCGTGGTCTTGGGGGACGTGGTCTGGGCCAACGCGTGGGGTGGGGGGGTGGCGAGCAGGCCGACCGTCACGACGACCACCGGAATGATTCGCAGGCGCATGGGCACTCTCCTGACCGACGAGTCTAAGGCCAGCGACTCGGGCTCGGCAATGGCACGTTCCCGTCGAACTTGACAGTAGGTGCTGGCGGGGCCG
>DATFUK010000659.1:0-2696 GCA_035260865.1 Candidatus Methylomirabilota bacterium
GCCCAAGCCATGCGCTCGACGTCAGTTTGCTCCCGTGCCACCGCTCCGAACTTCCGGAGCTCCGGGAGTGCCTGACGCGCCACCGCCGACAGACGCATCCTGAGCCGATCAAGGGGCGCTGCGCTCATATCAGCGGCGCTCGGCCAGCCGATCCTCCGGATGCAGGGGCGGGCGGCTCGCGGTTGAACTCTACACGGTCCATGCGCATCCTGTCGGCAGCCTGCGACACCATCGCCCCCGCCGAGGCCACAGTCAAGCGCACGACTGCGGTAAGATACCGCTCCGGAGGACCTGACCGATGAAACGCAGCGTCGACCGTGTCCTGACCACCCACACCGGAAGCCTTCCCCGCCCGGCTGACCTGATCCGCATGATGTTCGCGCGAGAAGAAGGGGTGCCGGTCGACGCGCCCGCGCTGGCCGCGCGTATCCGCGCCGCGGTGGCGGAGGTCGTCCGCAAGCAGACCGACGCCGGCATCACCGTCGTCAGCGACGGCGAGCTGAGCAAGCCGAGCTACGCCACCTACATCAAGGACCGGCTGAACGGGTTCGGCGGCACGAGCCAGTCGCTCCAGTACCGCGACCTGGTGGACTTCCCGGAGATGGCCAAGCGGGTGTTCGGGGATCCGGGCCGGTCGCGCCGGAAGACGCCGGCCTGCACCGGCCCGATCAGCCTGCGCGATCCGGCGGCGGCCCAGGTCGACGTGGACAATCTGAAATCGGCGCTCGGATCGGCCGAAGTGGCGGACGTGTTCATGAGCGCGGCCTCTCCCGGAGTCATCTCCCTCTTCTTCCGAGATGACCACTATGGCAGCCATGAGGCCTACCTCTTCGCCATCGCGGACGCCATGCGGCACGAGTACGAGACGGTGGCGCGGGCGGGCTTCATCCTGCAGCTGGATTGTCCGGACCTCGCCATGGGCCGGCACATCCAATTCGCCGGGCTCGGCCTCGAGGAGTTCCGGAAGATGGCGCGCCTGCACCTCGCGGCGCTCGATCACGCGGTGGCCAACATTCCGCCCGAGCAGCTCCGCATCCACCTCTGCTGGGGCAACTACGAGGGGCCGCATCACTACGACGTGCCGCTCGCCGACATCCTCGACCTCGTCTTCGCGGCGCGCCCCCAGGGCGTCTCCTTCGAGGCCGCCAACCCCCGGCACGCTCACGAGTGGCGGGTCTTCGAGCGCGTGAAGGTGCCCCGGGACAAGCTCATCATCCCCGGGGTTCTCGACTCGACGACCAACTTCATCGAGCACCCCGAGCTGGTCGCCGAGCGGATCGGTCGCTACGCCCGGCTGGCCGGCCGCGAGAACGTGATCGCCGGAACCGATTGCGGTTTCGGCACCTGGGTCGGCCAGGCCGCGGTGGACCCCGACATCGTCTGGGCGAAGCTGGCCAGCCTAGCCGAGGGCGCCCGGCTGGCCTCGCGCGAGCTCTGGTAGCGCCGGCCCCGAAGCCGCCCCTCGGTCGATAGCCCCTCATGCCGGGCCGCTAGGGAAACCGCGGGGCGGAATACTCGCAGAACCCGCTGAACGTCGAATCGGGCGGCACGCCGTGCCACCAGCCACCGGTGCGGACGCACCGCTCGGCAAGCTCCTCCTGCGTATACGCGGGTGGGACCGGCGGACCGGTCGCGCAGGCGGTGAGCGCGAGCGTGGCGATCAGGAGACCGCACGCCGCAGTCAGACCCCCACGCACGCGCTAGGTGGCCTCTGCGACGTCCGCATCCACTCCCCGCGCCCGGGTCAGCCGGGGCGGGGTCAGGTCAACCGCGCGGGCCAGGGCACGGGCGACCACCCGGGAGAATCGCGCCCGGAGGTCCGGTCGGCGGTCGAGCGGGTCGGGATGCCAGGTCGGCAGGGCGTCCGTGGCGAGGCGAGACGACACGAGGCGGGCGAGGTCTGCGAGCGCGGCGTCGAGCGTGGGGGCAAAGGACCACAACGCGGGCCAGTCGGTGGCCTCGGCCGTATAGCCGTCCTTGTCCGACGTGATGACGGCTCCGAACGAGCGACCATCAACGTGGAAGACGGCCCGGCGCGAGAGCCGGGCGGGCGGGGTCCGGCTGGTGAGTCGGCGCAATCGACGAGCCTCCTGCTACCAGACTACTACGACCGGCACAGAGAGGAAGGAGAGTGGGGCCGGCCCACGCGCACATGGCTTGGCGGATCAGCGGCGCTCGGCCAGCGGATCCTCCGGATGCAGGTAGGGCGTCCACTTGAGCCCGACGCGCGAGAGATCGGGGGCGAGCACGTCCTCGCCGTCCGGCCGCACCCCGCGCTCGATCCACGCGACGAGATCGTCGAACGCCTGGCGCCGCGTGTCCCCGTCGACGGCGCAATGGCTCGGGCCCCGCACCACGCGCTGCACGAGGAGGTGGTCCGTCCCCGCCGCGATGGTGCGGCGCTTGTACGACTGCTCGAGGCTCAGGGGCACCCAGGCGTCACCGGTCTCGTGCAGCGTGAGGAGCGGCACGGTGAGCCGGCCGGTCGGCTCGGCGTACACCGCGTTGGCGGCCGGCGAGCGGGCGTCCTTCACGGGGTGGATCCGCCGGACGCGCGCGTTGAGCTCGTCTTCGGTGAGACCCAGGCCGGGATCGATCCGGTATTTGACGTGGGCGGTGCTCGCCGCGCGCAGGCCCCGATTCGGCTCGTTCTCGACGTCCCGGGGGCGGTGCATGATGTTGAGCAGGTACCGCGC
>DATFUK010000660.1:0-8834 GCA_035260865.1 Candidatus Methylomirabilota bacterium
CGGGGCACCGCGTCCACCGGCTTGGGGCGATCCGGCCAGCGCTTGAGCCCGGACGGCCAGCCGTAGAAGCCGATCACTCCCGCGTAGCCGAGCCCGCTCGCCGCCTGCAGGTACGACAGCGCCCCGCCGAAGCAGAAGCCCACCGAGTAGAGCGACTTCACCTGCCCGCCGTCGGCGGTACGGAGGTACGCGGCGGCGGCCGCGATGTCGGCCTGGAGGGTCTCCGGCTTGGTCAGGGGCACCTGCGACATGAAGTCGAAGGCCTCGCTGCGGTCCTCGGACGGCGCGGTGCGCGCGAAGAAATCGATCGCGACCGCGTCCACCCCGACCTCCGCGAAGCGGTCGGCGAGCTCCTTGTAGTAGGGGTGCAGGCCCCGCACGTCCGGGATGACGATCATCCCCGCCCCGGTGGGCTTGGCCGCGCGGGCCGCGTGGGCCATGACGCGGGTGCCGTCGCTCGAGGAGAGATGGAAGTCGCGGGAGCCGGCCGAGCCGCCCGAGATCGGAGGGATGGGAGGAAAGGAATCGTCGTCCACGCACATGATGGAGGTCTCCTGTCGATGGGTTTCGCTACATGTCCAGGCCGCCGTTGACGCCCCAGACCTGGCCGGTGATGTAACTCGACGCGTCGGCGGCCAGGAAGTGCACGACGCGCGCGATCTCCTCGGGCTTGCCGAGGCGCCCGAGCGGGATCTGGCCGACGATCTTCTCGAGCAGCTTGGCCGGGATGTGCTCGAGCATCTCGGTGGCGATGAAGCCGGGGGTCACCGTGTTCACGGTGAGCCCGACCCCGTCGGGCTCCGCGAGCCGCCCCGCCTTGGCGAGCAGGAAGGCGGCCTCGCGCGCGAGGGTCTTGGTGAGGCCGAAGAGCCCCGACTTGGACGCCGCGTAGTTGGCCTGGCCGATATTGCCCATCTCACCGATGACGCTCGAGACGTTCACGATGCGCCCGCTCCCCCGCTCCGCCATGTGCCGCAGCGCGGCCTGGGACAGGAAGAAGGCGCCGGAGAGGTTGACGTTGAGCACCTTGAACCAGTCCTCGTCGGAGAGCTTGAGCACCGTCTTGTCGATGGTGATGCCCGCGTTGTTGACCAGGATGTCGAGCCGCCCGTGGGCCGCGATCACCTCGTCGATGGTGCGCCGGCAGTCCGCCGCCTCGCCCACGTTGCCCTTGTGGATGCTCACCTCGGTGCCGTAGGTGGTGGCGAAGCCGTCGCGGAACTTCTTGGCCGCGTCGTCGTTGCCCGCGTAGCCCGCGGCCAGAACCGCGCCCTGGCTGGCCAGGCTTCGGCAGATCGCGGCCCCGATCCCGCGGGTGCCGCCGGTGACGAAGGCCACGCGCCGCTTGAGCTTGTCGCCCCCGCGCGCGGCGATACTGTCGTTCTGGGTGATATCCAGGACCGTGGGCGTGGTCGTCATGGTCGGCTCCCTCTCGATGAGCGTCTTCGACCGCCGGCCGGCACATCCTGGCAAATCCCCATCGCGGAGTCAAACGGCGTACAATCCCCCTTCGTGCGCCTGCCGATCTACTACGGCTGGGTCATCGTGGCCGTCGTCTTCGTCTCCATGGGCGTGGGCGTCAACGCGCGCACCGCGTTCTCGCTGCTGTTCCCCCCGATCCTCGCCGAGTTCGGCTGGGAGCGCGGCGTCACCGCGGGCGCGTTCTCGTTCGGGTTCCTGGTCTCGGCCGCGCTGAGCCCGTCGCTCGGCCGCCTCATGGACCGGCGCGGCCCCCGCGTGGTGATCGAGCTGGGGGTACTACTGATCGGCGCGGGCCTCCTCCTCGCGACGGTGGTGACGCGGCCGTGGCACCTCTACGCGACCCTCGGCGTCATGGTGGGCGGGGGCAGCGTCTGCCTGGGCTATACCGGCCAGTCGCTCTTCCTCCCCGACTGGTTCGTCCGCCGGCGCGGCCTCGCGATGAGCCTCGCCTTCTCCGGGGTGGGCGTCGGCTCGATGATCCTGCTGCCCTGGCTGCAGACCCTGATCGGGCGCTCGGGCTGGCGCGCCGCGTGCTGGGCGATGGGCCTCCTGGTGCTGCTGCTCCTCGTCCCCCTCAACCTGCTGCTGCGCCGACGGCCGCAGGACATGGGTCTCGAGCCCGACGGCGATCGGGCCCCGGCCGCGGGCGCGGTGGCGCGCCCGTCCAACGTGGTGGACACGGCCTGGGCCGCGGTGGACTGGACGCTCGCCCGCGCGGCCCGCACCGCCCGCTTCTGGTGGATCGCGGTCGGCTACTTCTGCGGTCTCTTCGCCTGGTACGCGGTGCAGGTGCACCAGACCAAGTACCTGATCGAGATCGGCTTCAACCCGACCGACGCGGCGTGGGCCCTCGGCTTCGTGAGCCTGGCCGGCATCCCCGGCCAGATCGCGCTCGGCTGGCTCTCGGACCGGATCGGGCGCGAGTGGGTGTGGACCGCGGGCGCGGTGGGCTTCGCGATCTGCTACGCGGCGCTGCTCCTGCTGGCGGTCACCCCGACCCCGGCGCTGCTCTACGTGATGGTGGTCGCCCAGGGCATGCTCGGTTACGGCCTCACCTCGGTGGTCGGGGCGATCCCGGCCGAGATCTTCCAGGGCCGCCACTACGGCTCCATCTTCGGCACGCTGATGCTCGCCTCGATCGCGGGCGGCGCGGTGGGGCCGTGGCTCACCGGCGTGCTCTACGATCGCACCGGCAGCTACACGCTCGCGTTCTGGATTTCGATCGGGTGCAGCGTGGTCTCCGCGGTGGCGATCTGGCTCGCGGCCCCGCGGAAGGTGCGGGCGGTGGCCGGCCGCCTTCCCGTCCTCCAGGGGGGTCGATGAGGTATTCTGCGCCGTGTATCTGAATCCCCGGCTCTGGGCCTTCACCCGCGGCGTGCGCCTGCGCATCGCGGGCACCACGCTGGCCGGATTGCTGGCCGTGCTCGCGGGCACCGCCCGGCTGGCCCTGCTCGGCTGGGTGCTGGGGCGCGTGCTCGCGGGCGACTCGCTCGCGACGCTCGCCGGCCCGATCGCGGGAGTGGCCGCCCTGATCGCGCTGCGCGGCCTCCTCGAGTACGGGCGCACGATGGTGGCGCATCACACCGCGGCGCGCGTGCAGCGCCGCCTGCGCGGGCGGCTCTACGAGCAGATCACCGCGCTGGGCCCGGCCCACTTCACCCAGACGCGAACCGGGGACGTCATCCTCTCGGTCGTCGAGGGCGTGCAGCAGCTCGAGGTCTACTTCGGCCAGTTCCTGCCCCAGCTCTTCGTGTCCGCCCTGACCCCGTTCCTGATCTTCGTGGTGGTGGCCACGATCGATCTGCCGCTCGCCGGCGTATTCTTCCTGGCCGCGATCGCCACCTTCCTGATGCCCACGCTGTGGCATCGCTGGGACAGCCGCCACAGCCTCGCCCGCTCGAAGTCCTACGCGGCCTACGGGGCCGAGTTCCTGGACGCGATCCAGGGGCTGCGCACCCTGGCCGCCTTCGGCCAGAGCCAGTCGCGCGCCCGCCTGCTCGAGGAGCGCGGCCGCGCCCTCTTCCAGGCCACCATGTGGCTGCTCAGCACCAACACGCTCGCGCGCGGCATCAGCGACGTGTGCATCGCGCTGGGCGCGGCGATCGCGCTGGCGATCGGCGCCTTCCGCGTGCAGGACGGCCGGATGGAGCTCACCGCGCTCGTGGTGGTCCTCATGCTGGGCGTCGAGATCTTCCGCCCGCTGCGCGAGCTGCGGACCGTGCTGCACCAGGGCATGCTCGGCCTCTCCGCGGCCCAGTCCATCCTGGCCCTCCTCGCCCTCAAGCCTCAGGTCGCCGATCAGAACAATCGCTTCACGGCAAACCCCCCGATCGAGCCCTCCATCACATTCGAGGGCGTGACGTTCAGCTATCCGGGCGGCCGGCGTGCCGCGCTCGAGCAGCTCTCCTTCCGCGTGGCCGCCGGGGAACGCGTGGGCGTGGTGGGCGCGAGCGGCGCGGGCAAATCCACGATCTCGCGTCTGCTCCTCCGCTTCGCGGATCCCACCGCGGGCCGCGTCACCATCGGCGGGCACGACCTGCGCGAGCTCTCGCTGCGGGACCTGCGGCGGCTGATCGCGGTGGTGAGCCAGGACACCTATCTCTTCCACGGCACCATCGAGGAGAACCTCCGGATGGGCCGGCCCGACGCGAGCCAGGCCGAGCTCGAAGCGGCCGCGCGCAACGCCAACATGCACGACGCCATCGTGGCCCTGCCCCAGGGCTACCAGACGGTGGTCGGCGAGCGCGGGGTGCGGCTCTCGGGCGGCCAGCGCCAGCGCATCGCGATCGCCCGCGCGCTGCTCCGCGATGCGCCCATCCTGATCCTGGACGAGGCGCTCTCCTCGGTGGACGCGGAGAGCGAGGCCGCGATCCAGGACGCGCTCGATCGGCTCATGCGCGGGCGCACCACGCTCATCTTCGCCCACCGGCTCTCGAGTATCATCGGCGCCGATCGCATCCTCGTGCTCGACGAAGGCCGGGTGGCCGAGAGCGGCACCCACGCCGCCCTGATGGCGGGCGACGGCGTGTACCGGCGCCTCATGGCGGGCCAGGCCGTGGGCGGCGGGGACGGCGTGATCGGCGACGGCGGCCTCGTTGCCGCGGAGACCGGCGACGGGCGCGCGCCCGACGACGAAGCGGCCGACACCCCGACCGCGGAGCCCGCGTCGATCCTCCGCGCGGCGGGCCCGGGCTGGTGGCAGGTCGGGCGCATCCTGATCGCGATGGCCGCGGGCTATCACCGCCGGCTCGTCGTGACCTTCGTGCTGGGGGTGGCGCGCGTGGCCGCGCTCATCGGCGTCGGGCTGCTGAGCGCGCTGGTGGTCCGGGCGGTGAGCCGGGGCGAGCCGACCGGCGTATGGCTCCTGTCGCTCCTCGTCGTCGCGCCGCTCGCCGGCGTGCTGCACTGGCTCGAGTCCTGGCTCGCCCACGACATGGCGTACCGGCTGCTCGCCGACATGCGCATGCGGTTCTTCCGCAAGCTCGTGGAGCTGGGCCCGGCCTACCTGGCGTCGCGCCGGACCGGCGATCTCCTCGGCGTGGCCACCCACGACATCGAGCTGATCGAGTATTTCTTCGCCCACACCATCACCCCCGGCCTGGTCGCGGTCCTCGTGCCGGCGGTGGTGCTCGCCACCCTCGCCACCTTCGGATGGCCGATGGCGCTGGCGGTGCTGCCCTTCCTGGCCTACGCGGCGCTGAGCCCGGTGCTCGGACGCGGGCGCATCGACCGGCTCAGCGCGCGCGCCCGCGAGGCCTCCGGCGAGCTGAACGCGCACACGGTGGACTCCGTGCAGGGGCTCGGCGAGATCGTCGCGTTCCAGCAGGAAGCGCAGCGCGGTGAGGCGCTCGCCGCGCGGGCCACCGCCTACGCGGGCGCGCGCATGCCCTTCCTGGCCGACCTCGCGCGCCAGTCCGCGCTCCAGGACGTGGCCACCGGACTCGGCGGCCTCGCGGTGACCCTGGTGGGCGCGTGGCTCGTGGCGGCGGGACGGCTCGAGGGCGCGATGCTGCCGCTGCTCACCCTGCTCGCCATGTCCGCGTTCGTGCCGGTGTGGGAGATCGCGCAGGTCGGCCGCCAGCTCGCCGACACCCTCGCGGCCACCCGGCGCGTACACGCGGTCCACGGCGAGCCGGTGCGCATCGCCGACGGACCCGGGATCCCGGGCCCGCGCCGCGAGCAGGCGGCGGCCATCGCGCTCCACAACGTCACCTTCACCTATCCGGGACGACGCCGGCCCGCGCTGCAGGACGTGTCCTTCACGGTGCCCGCGGGGGCGATGGTGGCGCTGGTGGGCCCGTCCGGCGCGGGCAAGACCACGATCGCGAGCCTGCTGCTGCGCTTCTGGGACCCGGACTCGGGCGCCATCACGCTCGGCGGCCACGACCTGCGCCACTGGCGCCTCGAAGGGCTGCGCCGCGAGATCGCGCTGGTGGCGCAGGACACACACCTCTTCAACGACACCCTGGGCGGAAATATCCGCATCGCGCGGCCCGAGGCCACCGCGGCGGAGGTAACCGCCGCGATCGAGCGCGCCTCCCTGCTGCCCCTGGTGCGCTCGCTCCCCGAGGGCCTCGACACGCGCGTCGGCGAGCGCGGGCTCCAGCTCTCGGGCGGCCAGCGCCAGCGCGTGGCCATCGCACGGGCATTCCTTCGGGAGGCGCCCGTCCTGATCCTGGACGAGGCCACCTCGCACCTGGACGCGGTCAATGAGCAGGTGGTGCAGGAGGCCCTCGCCGGCCTGACCCGCTCGCGCACCACCATCGTGATCGCCCACCGCCTCTCCACCGTCCGGGCCGCCGACCAGATCGTGGTGCTGGACGAGGGCCGGGTGGTCGAGCAGGGGCGCCACGAGGATCTTCTCCGCCGGCGGGGCCTGTATGCCCGGCTGGTCTCCCGCCAGGTCGCCGCGGCCATCGCCTCCTGACCTTTTCCGGCACCCCTGTCAACGGCCGGGGCGGCTGGTTCGTCCATAGGGGCAGAGGCAAGGCACTCACCGGGGCCCCGTGATGGAGGGATCCCCGTTATCGATCAAGGAGGACGACCATGAAAGCACGCACTGCACTGACAGGACTGGCACTGGTCCTGGGGATGGCCCTGCCGGCGGGCGCCCAGACCCTGGACGGCACCCAGCTGGCGCAGGCGCCCGCGGACGCCACCCGCCCCGCTCCGGGGCCGGGCGCGCGCCCGCACTGGGGCCAGCGGCCGGACGGAGGGGGCGGCAAGCACGGCCATCACGGCTGGCAGCGTCGGGCCGGGGCCCATCGCTTCTCGCTGAGCCGGCTGGCCCTGCGTCACCAGAAGGAGCTCGCGCTCACACCGGCCCAGGTGGATAGCCTGCGCAAGCTCGGGACGGACGCGCGGCGCGACGCCATCAAGCAGCAGGCCGACCGGCGACTGGCCGAGCTGGATCTGCGGACCATGATGGCCCCGGACTCGACCGATCCCAACAAGCCGCGGGACCTGGCCCGGATCGAGACCAAGGTGCGGGAGATCGAGAAGCTGCGCGCGGATGGGCGCGTGGCCCAGATCCGCAACCTGGAGCAGAGCCGCCAGGTGCTGACCCCGGAGCAGCGTGAGAAGCTGCGCACGCTCCTGAGCCAGCGCTGGCAGCACCGCGGGCCGGAGGGCCCCGGGATGCGCGGCATGACCCCCGACGACGACGCCCAGAAGCCCGCCGCCTCCGAAGAGACCACCGGCTCTACCGCCGGCTAGCGGCACATCGGGGTCAGGTCTTACATTCGCACATTGTCGGAATGTAAGACCTGACCCCTCACGCGGTGGGGCCGTCGCCGGCCACCGTGGTCCGGTGCATGACGCGCTGGTAACGCGCGCTGTCCCAGAGGCGGCCGCGGTGCAGGGCGCAGCGGTTGTCCCACATCACGAGGTCACCCACCTGCCAGCGGTGCCGGTAGACGCGATCGGGCCGAACCGTGTGCTCGAGGAGCTTGGCGATGAGCATGCGGCTCTCGTCGAACCCCATTCCCTCGACGTACCAGGCGTGCGAGCCGATGTAGAGCGACCGGCGGCCGTTACGCGGGTTGGCGCGCACCAGGGCGTGGCGCACCGGCGGGTAGTCGCGGCCGATCTCGGTGCCGATGCCCGGATCGATCAGGCTACGCGAGAAGCCGAAGCTGTGCACGACGATCCGGCCATCCACCTGCCGGCGCAGCTCCTCCGGGAGCGTCTCGTAGGCCACCCGCATGCTCGCGAACTCGGTCTCCCCGCCCTCGGGCGGCACCACCCGCGCGGAGAGCGCCGAGGAATGCGCGGGCACCGGCTTGAACGAGCTGTCGCTGTGCCAGAGCTGGTTACCGGACTGGTAGAGCATCCGGCGATCGTCCCAGCCCATCAACTTGCCCTCCGCGTCGGTATTCGAGAGGTCCACGATGTGGGCGCCCAGCCGGTCCTCGCCGCCCAGCGTGCGCACGGTGGTCTCGAGCGGACCCCAGCGCTCGCTGAAGGCCATCTGCTGCGCGTCGCTCAGCGCCTGCCCGCGGAAGACCAGCACCGAGTGGTCGTCGAACGCGGTGGCGATGCGCTCGAAGGTGGCGTCGTCGAGCGGCCGGGTCAGGTCGACCCCACCGGCCTCGGCGGCGAACATCGGATGGACGGGCGTGACGGTGAGCGCGGTCGCGGTGGTCGCCATGGAGGCCTCCTCGCGTGAAATTCTAGCCCTTCACCGACCCCGCGACCAGCCCCTCCACCATCCACCGGTGGATGAACACGTAGAGGGCGACAACCGGGATCGTGGTGATCACGGAGGCGGCCATGAGCTGCCCCCAGTGGAACACGTCGCCGTAGATGAGCAGGTTGAGGCCTACCGGGACCGTGATGGCGGTCTCGTCCTGGATGAACACGAGCGCGTAGAGGAACTCGTTCCAGGAGAGCGTGAACGCGAAGATGGCGGAGGCGACCAGGCCGGGAGCGGCCAGTGGCAGCAGCACGCGCACGAACGCGGTCACCCGCCCGGCCCCGTCGATGAGGGCGGCCTCCTCCAGCTCGTCGGGCAGGGCCTTGAAGAAGCCGATGAGCAGCCAGGTACAGAACGGCACCGTGAAGGTCGGGTAGGAGAGGAACAGCGCCGAGAGGTGATTGGTGGCCCCCAGCTCGGCGAGCACGCGGTAGAGCGGGATGAACAGCAGCGCGGGCGGGATCAGGTACAGGATCAGGATCAGGCTCGCCACCGACTCGCGGCCCGGGAAGCGCAGCCGCGCCACCGCGTAGCCGCCGAGGCTCGAGACCACGGTGGTGATGGCGGTCACCACCAGCGCGGTCACGAGGCTGTTGCGCAGCCAGATCGGGAAGCGCGTCTCGGTCCAGAGCCCGGTGTAGTTCTCCCAGGTGAACGG
>DATFUK010000661.1:0-6198 GCA_035260865.1 Candidatus Methylomirabilota bacterium
GGATGACCATGCCCATCTTGACCTGGAACGGGATGATCTCCTCCTCCATGCACTTCACCCACTTCTCCTGCTGCCCGGGACGGATGTGGTACTGCCTGAGCTCGAACAACATCAGGGCCTCCTCGGTTCGGGTGCACTCCCTTCCAGCCACTCCGCCACCGCTCCGCATCCGGCGTGATCCGGCCGCTCCCGCGCCAGGTCGCGCGCCGTCTTGCCGTCCGCGTTCCGCCGACCCGGGTCCGCGCCCGCGTCGAGCAGCGCCTGCACTGTCGCGAGGCTGCCCGCGTGCGCCGCCTCGTGCAGCGGACCGCCCCGCGCGCTCTCGGCCCGCACCACCGCGGGGTCCTGCGCCAGCCGCTGCTTCACCTTCGACGCCCACCCCCAGCTCGCGGGGGTGCAGATGCCGAACGCCTCAGGCGTGCAGCCTAGCACGGGATCGCGGAGCGTGGCATCCGCGCCGGCGGCGAGGAGGAGCGCGATGACCGGGGCCGCGCCGGCAAAGTAGGCCCAGTGCAGCGCGGTCGCGCCCGCGAAAGCCGGGAAGGAGAGATCGGGTCCGCGCGCGAGCAGCTCGCGCACCGTGCCCTCGTGGCCGGCGCGGCTCGCCATGTAGAGGGCGTCCGACACCACCTCGCGGTCGCTTCCGGGCGGACAGGGCAGGCGCGTGCCGTCCGGCGCGTAGCGCGAGCTGCCGGTCAGCGAGGCGCCCGGCCGGAGGCGCCCGTCGGGCCCGAAGAACGCGCGAACGCGGTCGACCTCGCCCAGGCCCGCCGCGCAGAAGAGATCCGGCTCGACGCCGGCCTGCATGAGGGCGCGGGCGCAGTCGTACGCCTCGATCACCACCGCCCAGGAGAGGGGGGTGTGGGCGGAGTGGGCGTAGACCAGGTGCGGATCTCCGCCGTGGCGGAGCAAGAGCGGGATGAGCGCGGCGCGGTGCGCGTCGACCGCGGCGGTCAGCGGGGTGCTGCCCTCCTCGTCACGCGCGTTGGCGAGCGCCGGGTGTTCGGCGAGGAGGCGGTCGACCTCGGCCTCCTCCCCGGCCCGGATCGCGGCGAAGAGCTCGGCGACAGGGTCGGGCGCCGCGGCGGTCCGGCGACGGTCGAGCTCGGCGCGCAGGGCCCGCCAGCTGCCGAAGCCGTGCTCGCGCGCGACCGCGAGCTGAGCGTCGGCGAGACGAGCGGTGGCGCCGGCGCGGCGGAGCTCCTGGAGTCGGTCCTTGGCGAGCTTTCTCAGGTACTCGAGGCTGGGACGATCGGGTAACGGCATGACACACCACCTTTCCGTGTGCCCGGTGTCCGCGAGATCGGGCGGAAGGTGGTTCCTTCGTCGATACGAGGCAGGTGGGTTCGACCCTTCACGCGGACCGTCAGCCGCCTGGACGGCTGGAAGCGAGTCTACGACGGGTCGCCATCAAGTCAAGCCCTCGTGTAGAATCCCGGGAGTCATGACCCATCTCGTCTGCGGCTGCTGCCATGTGCGCGCAGCCGCGCCGGTCGGACTCGCGGCGCCGCGAGGATCCCGGCGATCCGCCAGTGCCGCCCACGGCCGGCCCGCCGCGGCCGCGACCGGTGCCGCCGCCAACCCCGGCGTGCAGGGCTACTCCCCGCCCCCGCCGCCGGTCAGCCCGATCAAGGGCCTGATCGACTTCCATACCCACGCGGCGCCCGACATCTTCGGCCGCGCGCTCGACGACGACGAGCTGGCCACCCTGGCCGCCACGCGCCAGATGGAGGCGGTGGTCTTCAAGAACCACGTGACCCACACCGCCGATCGCGCGTACCCCGTGCGCAAGCACGTGCCCGGCATCAAGGTGTTCGGCGGCATCACCCTGAACCACGCGGTCGGCGGGCTCAATCCGCAGGCCGTCGAGTGGATGTGGCGCATGCAGGGCGGCTTCGGCCGCGTGGTCTGGTTCCCGACGTTCGACGCCGACAACCACGTCCGGCGCGCGGGCACCGCGCCCGCCGGGATCCGGGTGCTGGACGAGCGGGGGCAGGTGCTGCCCGCGGCGCGCGCGGTGCTGAAGGTCTGCGCGGCCCAGCGCCTGGTGGTGCAGACCGGCCACGCCTCGCCCGAGGAGGCGCTGGCCCTCATCGCGGCCGCGCGCGAGGAAGGCTGCGAGCGCATCGTGGTCACCCACGCCCAGTTCGACGTGGTGGGCATGAGCCTGGCGCACATGAAGAAGGCGGCCGCGCTCGGGGCCAAGCTCGAGCTCTGCGCTCTGCTCATGCTGGCGGGGCCGACCTCGCCGCTCGAGTTCATGCACCACACCGCGCGGGTGGACGTGTCGGACACCGCGGCCCGCGTCAAGGCGGTCGGCGCGCAGCACTTCGTGCTCGGCACCGACCTGGGCCAGGCCGGCAATCCCACCCCGGCGGACGGCCTCCAGATGCTGGTGGCCGGCCTCATCAAGGAAGGCATCACCCGCGATCAGATCCAGACCATGGGCCGCGAAACTCCCGGCTCGCTCTTGATGGGCTAGCATGACGGCCTCCCTCCTGGCCCGGATCACCCTCATCACCACCCTGCTACTTCTTGGCGCCGCGCCGCTTCCCGCCGGGGCGCAGCCCATGGGAAAGGTCTGGCGGATCGGATATCTTTCGCTCACTTCCGATACCGACGCGTACAGGCCCTGGCTCGCGGCCCTCAATGACGGGCTTCGCGATCTGGGATACGTGGACGGCGGGAACATCGCGATCGAGACGCGATACGCGGCAGGACAGATCGAGCGGCTCTCCACGCTAGCCGCCGAGCTCGTCCGGCTGAACGTCGACGTCCTGGTCGCCGCGCCGGCCGGCAGCGCGCTGGCCGCCAAGAACGCCACCCGCACGATCCCCATCGTGTTCATCGGCGAACCTGATCCGGTAGGAACCGCACTCGTGGCGAGCCTCGCCCGTCCGGGGGGGAACGTCACCGGGCTGGCCGATGCCCACGCCGATCTCGTCCCCAAAAGGCTCGACCTGCTCAAGCAGGTCGTCCCCGCGTCCTCTCGGGTCGGCATCCTGTGGAATCCCGCCAATCCGGGCACGGCGTCACAGCTGAAGATCGCGGAGGGCGCCGCGCCGGCGGTGGGCCTGACCGCTCTCCCGGTAGAGGTCAAGGGACCCCGACGTGGCGATCTGGACCGGGCCTTCGCGACGATTGCGAAAGAGCATCTCGGAAGTCTCCTCGTCATCGGTGACTCGACCCTCGGCGTTCAACGGGATCGGATCGCCGAGCTCTCGATCAAGCACCGACTCCCGACGTCCGCAAGCCATGGCAGATGGGCAGAGGGTGGTCTCTTGATGTCGTACGGGACCGACTTCGTCGACCTGTTTCGCCGCAGCGCGATCTTGGTGGACAAGGTCCTCAGAGGCGCCAAGCCCGCCGATCTCCCCGTCGAACAACCGACGAAGTTCGAGTTCGTGATCAACATGAAGACCGCGAAGGCACTGGGTCTTGCGATTCCGCCGTCATTGCTGTCACGCGCGGATCGGATCATCGAGTGACCAGTCCACCACCGCGAGCCCGCGTGCTCCCGGGAGAGGGCTCCCGCCCCAGTCCCGGCGCCACGACGAACACGGAGGCGCGAGCGTGATGCACATCGAGGTGATCTGCACGGGGGACGAGGTGCTGACCGGCAAGATCGTCAACACCAACTTCAGCTACATCACCCAGAAGCTGGAGGACGTCGGGCTCTCCGTGCAGTGGGAGACGACGGTCGGCGACGACCGGGAGAACCTGCTGCGCGCCTTCCAGCTCGCGGGCGAGCGCGCCGACGCGGTCATCGTCAACGGCGGGCTCGGCCCCACCGTGGACGATCTCTCGCAGGAGATCGCGGCCAAGGCCGCGGGGGTGGAGCTCGAGCTGAACGAGGACTGGCTCAAGCGCATGGAGGACTTCTTCCAGCGCCGGAGCCGGGTGATGCCGCCCAACAACCGCAAGCAGGCCATGCTGCCCACCACCTCCGAGGTGATCGACAACCCGATCGGCACCGCCTGCGGCTTCGCGGTGGACATCGGGCGGGCGCGCTTCTACTTCACCCCCGGCGTGCCGCGGGAGCTCCGCCGGATGCTGGAGGAGCAGATCGTTCCGCGCCTGCTCGCCAAGGCGGGCCTGCCCGGGGCCATTTTCCTCAAGCGCTTCCACTCCTACGGCCTCGGGGAGTCGCACGTGGACTCGCTCCTCGCCGGGGTCGAGGACCTCGTGCCGGACGGCAGCGTGAAGCTCGGCTTCCGCGCGCACTACCCGCAGCTCGAGACCAAGCTGACCGCGCGCGGGCGCGACATGGAGGACATCCGCCGCAAGCTCGAGCCGGTGGAGCGCGAGGTGCGCAAGCGCGTCGGCAACTTCATCCTCGCCGAGGACGACCAGACGCTCGAGAGCGTCATCCTGAAGGAGCTGCAGGCGCAGGCGGGGACGCTCTCCCTCGTCGAGACGTTCACGAGCGGGCAGATGGCCTCGCGGCTCGCCCACCTGCCCGGAGCCGACGCGCTCTTCCGTCGCGGGGTCATCGCGCGGACCCTGCCCGAAGTGTGGGCCGCGGTCGGGCTCGCGGGCGCTCCGCCGGACGGCCCGCTCACCCCGCCGGTCGCCGAGACGGTGGCCCGCGCGGTCCTCCGCCAGACCGGGGCCACCCACGCCCTCGCGGTGCTGATCGACCTCGACGACGGCCCCGACCGTATCGAGTTCGGCGGCACGATCTGTCTCGCGATCGCCACCGCGGCCGACGTGGCCTCGCGCAAGGCCCGCATCCTCGGCGGGCGCGACTGGGTGCGCCTGGGCGCGGTCGAGATGGGGCTCGACTGCCTGCGCCGCTACCTGCAGAAGCTGCCGGTGTACGAGCGGATCGACTTCGAGAAGACGTAGGAGGCATCACCCATGAAGACCCCCCAGGAGAAAGCGGCCGCCTTCCGCGCGCTGCACGAACGGCCCGGCGCCTTCGTGATCCCGAACCCGTGGGACGCGGGCACCGCCCGGCTCCTCGCCTCGCTGGGCTTCGAGGCCCTCGCCACCACCAGCCTCGGGCTCGCCAACTCGCTCGGGCGCGTGGACGGCACCAACGGGGTGAGCCGCGCGCAGGTGATCGAGAACTGCCGCGTGATCGCGGCCGCGACCGACCTGCCGGTGAACGCGGACCTGGAGAACGGCTACGCCCACGAGCCGCGCGCCGCCGCGGAGATCATCCGGCTCGCCGCGGCGGCCGGGATCTCGGGCGGCTCGATCGAGGACGCCACCGGGGAGGCCGAGAAGCCGATCTACGACTTCCAGCACGCGGTCGAGCGCGTGCAGGCCGCGGTCGAGGTGGCGCGCGCCCTGCCGGTCCCGTTCATGCTGACCGCGCGCGCCGAGAACCTCCTGCACGGCCGCGTCGACCTCGACGACACGATAAAGCGCCTGCAGGCCTTCGAGCGGGCGGGCGCCGACGTGCTCTACGCTCCCGGCGTCCGGGACCTCGCCACCATCCGCACGGTGGTCTCGTCGGTGACGAAGCCGGTGAACGTGGTGATGAGCGCGGCCGACCCGGATCTCACCGTCGCGCAGCTCGCGTCGGTCGGGGTGAAGCGGATCAGCGTGGGCGGCGCCCTCTCGCGCCTGGCCCTCGCCGCCTTCCTCAAGGGCGCCCGCGAGATGGCCGAGCGGGGCGGCTTCACCTGGATGCGCGACACGGTGCCGAGCAAGGAGCTGAAGGACGTGTTCCGGAGGTGGCCGTAGGCCCGATGCCGATCACGGTGACCCGCCTCGGTCCCTGCTTCGCCGCGCGCGTCGACGGCGCCGACATCCGGGGCCCGCTCGACGAGGCCACGTGGGCGGCCATCCGCGCCGCCTTCGAGGAGCACTCGGTGCTGCTCTTCCGCGGCGCCGGGCTCGACGACGAGACGCAGGTCGCCTTCAGCCTGCGCTTCGGCGCGCTCGAGGTCACCCGCAGCATGAACCCGGCCGCGGGCACGCCGTTCGCGCGCCAGTCGAACCTCGACATCAAGACCGGCCAGGTCATTCCCGCCGAGGATCGGCGCATGGTCTACCAGCTCGCGAACATGCTTTGGCACAGCGACAGCTCGTTCAAGGTGGTCCCCTCGCTCTGCTCGATCCTCACCGGCCGCATCGTGCCGCCCGCGGGGGGCGCCACCGAGTTCGCGAGCGCGCGCGCCGCTTACCCCTCGCTGCCGGAAGACCTGAAGCGGCGGGCGGAGCACGCGGCGGTCGTGCACGACTTCT